>JBDQJC010000023.1:0-42901 GCA_040264055.1 Planctomycetota bacterium | reverse complement strand
TCTCGGAGCTTCGACCGAACATCGACCGCATTGCTCGTGCGGTCGCCGCGGGCACCGAGCCCGAACGCTGGCGCACGGCCTTCGCGACCGGCGTCTGCGATCGCTCTTTCCCGTTTGAGTACGACATCAACGGTAACGGCATCATGCAGTGGTTCTCGTTGAGGTTTATCTCGTCGGACAAGATTCGTGACGAGGAGATGGCAGAGTACCTGCGCTCGATGCGCATTGAGTTCCTCGAAGGGACGCGGGTCGAGGGCATGGAGCAGCGACTTGCTTCGGTCCCTTTTGGAGACTTCTTTGGCACCGCACCGGATATCAGTTCTTGGCGCTCGGACGTATTGTCGATTGATGCTGGTCAACCCAGCTTCACCGCGCAATTCCCGATGCCATACAAGCATGGATTTGGGATCCGCGTCCTGAGTACGCGCAAGATGCCAAAGCAAGTCCGAATGAAACTGACGATTGGATTCGAGCAGATACTTGAGCCACCTGCTTGGCGATTCCGATCCGGATTCTTTCAAAAGCGCGGGCTCTCGGCAGAGCAAATCGGCCCCATTGACCTTGGCAAAATCGACGGCCCGGGGCGGCTGGTCGGTCTGAGCCTGTCCGGTCGGTATGACGGCCGCGAGGCATGGGACGCGGGCTCGGTGCACTTGCTCGCCGACGGCAAGGAACTCGCGAGCAATCAGCTTGAGATGAGTGAGTTCTTCGATCGCACAACCCGTCGTGATGGACCCGTTTCATTCGGCTACACGAGCCGCAATCGATTTTGGGTGCACGACCCCATCAGCTTCGATGATTCCATGGAGTTGAGTGTGACACTGGGCGCAATCGAAGCGGCCAAGCTCAGCTTGGAAGGCGTGGCGTATTGGTACGCCCCAGGGTCGAATGCATCGCCGTTTGCGGTACCAGAAGACGGCGAGTTGATTCGACCCGAACCGACTCCTGTCGCAAATTTCGAACTTGAATCCGGTTCTGTCGAAGCTGAAACCATGCGCCTGGACCGACACCTTGGCGCTGGAGAATTCGCAACCGTGGGCGACGACGAGTTTGCCGACGTCCAACTTGCCGCATGGAATTGGCGTGGCGCCGAAAAAGGCGACTTCGTGAAGCTCGGAGTCCCGGTGCGTGGGCCCGACCAGTGGTCCATCGCAGGTCGATTCTGGGCCTATCCCGGCGGCCCGACCTTGCAGCTGTCGATTTCCGGCAAGTCGCTAGGCGGGGGTGAGATTCGCCTCGATGCCGAATCACCAGGCTGGAAGTTGATCGAACTTGGCACGGCCGATTTGAAGCCGCGTGAGCATATTCTCTTGCTTGGGATCAAAGAGGCAGCGCAAGATGGCCCGGGCGTCGTCTTCGACTACCTGTTGATGCGCCCCATCAACAAGTGAGCACCGCAAATTTCCCCCCGGCAATCACTGGCCTGCTTGAGGCCTACCGTCCGGTCCACGACCTCGGAGCTTCGGCTTCGATCCTCTCGTGGGACCAAGAGACCATGATGCCGCCGGGGGGGCGCGAGGCACGCGGCCGCTTGCTCGGCACCTTGGCCGGTTTGCGGCATCAGTACCTATCTTCCTCGGAATTCGCCGACGCCCTTGCGGCCTGCGAGTCGGAGTCCTTCGAAGGAGAGTATGCGACTTTGGTGCAAGAGGCCCGGCGGGCTCACGATCGTGCGACCAAAATCCCAGCCCGCCTGACCACGGCACTCGCCGAAGCGGAGTCAAAGGGCCTGGCGGATTGGCAGCGTGCACGCGCAGCCGATGATTTTTCGATTTTCCGCGATTCGCTTGCCCGCATCATCGAGTTGGTGGGGGAGAAGGCCGATTGCACTGCGGATGGAAGGTCGCGGTACGACGCTCTGCTCGATCTGTACGAACCAGGTTCGACCGAAGCCGAGTTGGCGCCGCTGTTCGAAGGCTTGCGCGCAGAACTTGCCCCCCTGGTGCAAGCAGCGGCTCAATGTGAGGTGCAGGTTGACGAGTCTCCGGCACATGGCGTTTTCGACGCGGACGCGCAATATCAATTCGGTCGCGAGACGGCCGAGGCGATCGGCTTTGACTTTGATTCGGGGCGTCTGGACCTCGCCGCACACCCGTTTTGCACCGGCTTCGACCCCGGAGATGTCCGACTCACTTGGCGACATCAAGAAGACGACTTTCGCCCGGCTCTGTTCGGCATCTTGCATGAAATGGGGCACGGACTCTACGAACAAGGCCTGCCGGTGGCTTGGCAGGGTTCGCCCATCGGCTCGGCGGTTGGCTTGGGCGTGCATGAGTCGCAATCGCGACTCTGGGAGAACTTGGTGGGACGCAGCGCAGCCTTTTGGACTTGGTTGATGCCGCGCTTCCGCGCCGCATTCCCGAATCATCCAAAGTTCGAGGTCGACCAGATCGTCCCAGCCTTGCATACGATCCGTCCCAGCTTGATTCGCGTCGAAGCGGATGAAGCGACCTACAACTTGCACGTGGCCGCACGCTTCGATCTGGAACGCCGCTTGTTCCGCGGAGATTTGCAGGTCGATGATTTGCCTGAAGCCTGGGACGCGACCTATCAAGAACTGCTTGGATTGCGTGCCCCGTCTGCAGCCGACGGGGTCCTGCAGGACATTCATTGGGCGATGGGGGCCTTTGGCTACTTCCCGACCTATACGCTCGGAAATCTGATCGCCGCGCAGCTCTTTGAGGCTGCCGAACGAGACATTTCCGATCTCGAAGGCTGCTTGAGCCGCGGGGAATTCGGGCCCTTGTTGGATTGGCTGCGCCGCCATGTGCATCAGCACGGCAAGCTGCATCTGGCCGATGAATTGGTGCGCTCGGCAACCGGTTCCGCGCTCAGCCCGGCCGCTTTCTTGCGCAGCTTGCGCGAGTCGGCCGCACAGGTCTACGGGATTTAGGATTCCTGATCGCGCGAGTCTTGCGAGGAGTGCGTGATTTTCCGGCGAAGCATGGTGTAAGGTGGATTTGGGCCGATCGATATGGATCTCTCCCCTCACCTCCCCTGCTCTTACGAAAACTCATGAATCAACTGAAGGACCTAGTGGGCCGTCAGGAGCGCGTCGTGTTCGTCGACGAAAACGCTTCGGTACGCGATGCGGCCAAGGCCATGGCAGAAGCAAATGTTGGCTGCACTGCGATCATGGACGGCCGACGGCTCGTTGGACTGTTCACCGAACGCGATGTCCTCAAGCGCGTTTTGTTGCTTGACTTGAAGACCGATGAAACTCTCGTTCGCGACGTGATGACGCGCGATGTCGTGGTGGCACAGGAAGAGCAGTCGGTGCTTGATGCCCACTTACTGATGAAGAGGCACCATATTCGTCACTTGCCTGTTCTGGATGCAAGTGGCGACTTGACAGGCGTGCTTTCGATCCGGGACTTGTTGATTGACGAGATGGCGGATTTGCGTCGCTACATTGCGATGACCGACTACTAGGTCGAACCCTGCCTCGTTTGCAGCCCTGGCTAGACTAGTAGGCATGGACACTGCCCCGATCCCGCCGAAGGACCGCGCGCGTTCCTCTCGGGAAGCTGGAGGCTTGCGCACATTTGCCGAAATCGCAACGGTAATCCTGGCCATGCCGATGTTTGGCTACCTCGGCATGGTGTTGTTCGGTTTTGATTTTTCAGAACGCATTCATGGCAGCGAGCTGTTGCTTGTGAAGTGCGTTGAAGTGCCTCTGAGCCTGCTGGTCCTCGCTGCGCTCCTCTGGACGCGAGGCGAGCGATTCTCCGATCTTGGGTGGAGATTCCCGCGATCGCAGATGGGTTCGGATTTGCGCCTTGGTGTGGCTGCAGTCTTGCCGTTGCTCTTGCTCGCCGCTGGAGTCAGCGCTGTGCTGAAGAGTCTCGACTTGGATGCGACTCTGCCCTTCGTGTTGGACACGACGGGTGAAGTTCTCGCGCTGATCGCAGCCGGGGTCTTGGCCGGCGGAATTTCGGAAGAGATCGTGTTCCGCGGCTTCATCTTCCGACGACTGGAACGCAGCTTTGGCCCGAGAAGCAAGCGCGGCACGGTTCTGGCCGCGTTGATCACCAGCCTCGCTTTCGCTCTGTTGCACGCTTACGAAGGCCCAGCGGCGGTGGGAGCCATCTTCATCGTCGCGGCGGGCCTGCAAGTCCTTTACCTGGTTTCAGGCCGCCGATTGCTCGCCCCGATGGTTTGCCACGCTTTGTTCAATACGGTGCAAATCGGTCTGCTGGCTTCGGCACCGTCTTGAGTTGCCTTGCCGCAGGGCGTGCTCGATTTTCTGGACGCTTACTGCCGTTCCGATGACGGAGCGATCGGGTCTTCCAGCAGCGCTTGCACTGCGGCAAGGAGCGTGCTCAAAACGAGCGGCTTCTCAAAGCAATAGGCCGCGCCAAGTCGCTTCGCCGCTGGAAGGTAGATGTTATTCGATGGGGCGGTAATGACGATGACCGGAATCCTTGGATAGTGGTCGCGGACCATGATCAAGAGTTCCAGCCCGTCGCGTTCCGGCATGATCAAGTCCGTGATCACGACATCAACCGGCTGTCTTTCCAAGATCCGTTGCGCCTGCTGGCCATCTTCAGCCGTGAGAACTTCATAGCCATCGCTCTGCAAGGTGTCATCGAGCATCTCACGGACGAGCGATTCGTCTTCGGCGACGAGGATGGTAAATCGGCTCATGATGCGGCGGGGTGGGTAGGGAGTGGCGTTGCGAGTGCTTCGCGCATCGCTGCGAGGAGTTCGGTGGGGCGAAAGGGCTTCACCAACAAGGGGCGCCCCACCGGTAGGCGGACGCCGCGGGCTTCCAAGTGGTCGGCCGGCAATCCGGAGCAGAACAGAGCCAATGCTTGGGGCCAGCGTTCGCGCAAGGCCTCGGCTAGCTGAGTGCCCAATCCATCTTGCAGGTGCACGTCGATAAGCAGCAGGTCGGGCTGTACTTCGGGCTCAAGCGCCATCACTTCGGCACAGCTCGATGCCGTCAGCACTTCGTATTCGCCGGCCTCGAGGACATCCTGCAGTAGAGAGCGCATCGAGCGCTTGTCGTCGACGACCAGGACACGCGGGCGATGAGCAGGGGCGGCTGTCGCGTCTTCGACCGCCTCGCTGAGAGGGAAGACCAACTCGAAGCGCGTTCCGTTTCCGACTTCGGATCGCAGATGCATTTCACCGCCCGCGCGCTGCACCAGATTGTGCACGATCGCAAGGCCCATCCCGCGGCGTCTACTGTGATCCTCGCGGGTGCTGAACAGGGGGTCGTAAATCCGCTCCTGGAGGTGGGCTGGGATGCCTTCTCCTTGGTCCTCGATGCGCAAACGATAGCGAGGGTGAGATTCGCCCTCCAGCGGGGGAAGTTGGCAGGACTCAACTCGAATCGGCTGGCTCGGTTCGCTTGCCTCGGCAGAGTTGAGGAACAATCGATGCAGCAAGTCGCGGAGTTCTTGGTCCGAGAGGGCGAGTTGCCAGCCTTTCGGAGCAGGCTGCACTTTGCAGCGCAACTGTTCCGGGCGATCCAGCGATTGTGCCAGCTCCGATTGTGCCGCCAGAATGACCGAAGCGGGCTCACAGCGGCCGGTGGAGGCCGTGCTGGCATTGCTGAATGCCAACAGGTTGCGGGAGATGCCGCTGGCCATCGTCGCGGCTTCCCGGATGCGGTTCAAGATCCGCTCGTGCACGGCGGTGTCTTCGGTCATGGGAGCCTGGCGCAGCTTCGCAAGGCCGAGTTCTCCGTAGCCAAGCACCGCGGTGAGTTGGTTCTCGAACTCGTGCGCCACACCCTCGACGAGTCGGCTGAGCGCGGCGAGTTTTCCCGCGCGGGCTTCCAGTGCTTGAATGCGATCTTCGTGGGCGCGAGCGGCAACCCGCTCGGTGATGTCGCGCACGGTCGTCACCAATCCACTCGCGACGCCACTCTCGTGAAACAAAGGAATGCGTACCGTTTCGAAGTTGCGTGCAGTGGGTGTGCCCGGGAGCACGCCGCGAGCCTGCGACTCGAAGCGCTTGCCGAGTTGAAAAGCTCGTTGCGTATTCTGATGCGCGGTTTCGAAGATCTCGCGGTATTGCGGATGACGCGCTGCCAAGCTCGCAAAATCCCAGCCCACCATTTCGGCGGAAGGCAAGCCAAACAAGACTTCCACGGCGGTGTTGACGAAGCGAACGCGGCCGTTGCCATCTTGCAGAATGACGGCATCTGGAATTGCCCGAATCAGAGTTTCCAGTTCCTTTGAAAGCTCTTCATGGCGGCGCTCAAGTCGGCGGAAATCGTCGCGGTCAAGCATGACGCTATGACTCAGAATCCGATCGCCGTGCTTGGAGCGGAAGCAGCCAGTCGCTTGGACCCAGCGATAGCTACCATTGTCGTGCCGCATACGGTATTCCAGGTCGAAACAACCCAAGGAGCGGCGCGCTTCTTGGTAAACCGCTTCGACATGAGCGCGATCTTCAGGGTGCAAGAGAGAGTTGAACTGCGTGGCGTCGCGATGAAGCAACTCGTAGTTGCGCGGTCCAAAAAGTTCCGCCGCACGACCATTGCTGAACTCGATCTCTCGATCATCGCCCGACGGGCTGGTCGAGTAGCCGAGCACCCATCCCGGGAAGTCGTCAAAGAAGCTCTTGACGAACTCATCCGAGGCTATGGTTTGTTCGCGCGACTTGATCCGGATGAGTTCTGCGGAAGCTCGTTGCGCGAATAAGCCGACGATGTCGCGAACCAAAGCAACATCTGAAATGGGGTCGACGTCGAGTAAGCAAATCACGCCGAGGACCTCTTCGTTTTCACCCCACAGCGGGACCCCGAAGTAGCTTTGTAGGCCCTGGTCCGCGAGGAACTCATCTTTCGGGAAAGCCTCGGCGACCTGGTCTACCGCGCAGTACTCGGCGCCTTGAAAAGCCATCTCGCAGGGCGTGCCCGCGACAGGATATCGAAACAGCGGTTCAGCCTTGCCTCGTCTTGCATGTGCGACCACCTGAACCTGTTACAGATCATCGACCTCGGCGCGGGAGACGAGGCAGAGCTCCACGTTCAGGAGTTCCGTCAGGTGGACCGCGAGCGCGCTGAGATAGTCTTCACCCTTTTCATGCAGCGTGGCGCCGAGGAGCTGAAAAAGCGAGCGAAGTTGAACCTCTTCCGCAGCAGCTTCGGGCGGGCGACCGAAGAATCTCTCAAAGAGAGCGGCGCCGGGACGAGGAGCTTCTTGGGCCACGTCAGCATTCTGCCATAATCAGCGGCGGAATCATCATGGCTAAGATCCTCTGGAAACCACGCCCGGACCAAGTCGCACAGGGCGGCCTGGCGCGCTTTCGATCGCACCTGCGCTCGCTTGGAGTTGTCGCTGCGAGTGGTGACTACGAGGAGCTTCGGCAATGGAGCGTCGAGCAGTCGCCCCAATTTTGGGATGCGCTTTGGGATTTTTCTGAAGTCGACGGCGCCAAGGGATCGCCGGTGTTTGAGGGCGATGGCAGTTTTGAAGGCTCGCGCTGGTTTCCCACGGCGATGCTGAACTTTGCTGGCAATCTGCTCGGCAAGGACGCGCCGGGGCCCGCGGTGATTTTCCGCGGAGAGGACGGTCGTCGCGTGGAATGGAGCCGAGACGAGCTGCGGCTCTTGGTAGCGCGGGCTCGACGCGGCCTCGAACGCGCCAATGTCGGAGTCGGAGATCGCGTCGCGGGCTTCCTCCCCAATCTGCCGGAAGCCATCGTGGCGATGTTGGCGACGGCTTCGCTCGGCGCGATTTGGTCCTCGTGTTCGCCTGACTTTGGCGTACCCGGTGTGGTCGATCGCTTTGGGCAGATCGAACCGAAAGTCCTCATCGCAGCAGATGGCTATCTCTACAAGGCGAAGCCTTTTGATACGCGCGACAAGCTTGCCGGAATTCTTGCCGAGCTTCCCAGCGTTGAGCGAGTCGTGCTCGTTCCGTATGCCGACGCCGAGGCGCAGTTCGAGGGGGCACAGACCTGGCAGGAATTCCTCGGCGACGAGCAGGCCGAATTGTTCTGTCAGCCAGTTGCCTTCGATCATCCGCTGTACATCCTGTACAGCTCCGGCACGACTGGAAAGCCGAAGTGCATTGTGCACGGGCATGGTGGAACTTTGCTGCAGCATTTGAAGGAGCACCAGCTCCACACCGACATTCGACCGGGCGAAAAACTGTTCTACTTCACCACGACCGGGTGGATGATGTGGAATTGGCTCGTGAGTGTGCTCGCAAGCGGGGGCACCGCCGTGCTATTTGACGGCAACCCGTTCTTCCCGGGGCCTGAGGCTCTGTGGAAGATTGTCGCAGAGGAGAAAGTCGAGCACTTCGGCACGTCGGCGAAGTACCTCGATGCATGCAAGAAGGCTGGCTACCGACCGGGTACCGAACAGGATCTGTCGGCCTTGCGCAGTGTGCTCTCGACTGGGTCTCCCTTGGTGCCCGAGAGTTTCGATTGGGTTTACAGCGAAGTGAAAGCGGACCTGCAGCTGGCTTCGATTACCGGCGGCACGGACATCGTTTCGTGTTTCGCCTTGGGCTGCCCCGAGTTGCCTGTGCGGCGTGGCGAGCTGCAGTGCCGGGGGCTGGGCATGGCGGTGGAAGTTTGGAATGATGCGGGTGAAAGCATCGTCGGCGAAGCGGGGGAGTTGGTGTGTACGCAGCCGTTTCCCAGTGCACCGGTTGGATTCTGGCGCGATGAAGATGGCGCGCGGTATCGCGCAGCTTACTTCGAGTACTTCCCGGGAATCTGGCGGCACGGCGACTGGGTCGAGCTACGCCCGGAAGGCGGCGTCTTGGTCTATGGCCGCAGCGACGCCACCTTGAATCCGGGTGGGGTGCGGATTGGCACCGCCGAGATCTATCGCCAGGTCGAACAGTTCCCCGAAGTCTTGGAAGCGATTGTGGTGGGTCAAGATATTGGCGACGGCGATCAACAGGTCGTGCTGTTTGTTCGCTTGGCGGAAGGATCTTGCCTCGATGCGGAACTCCGTCAGCAATTGCGGCAACGGATCCGTGCGAACGCTTCGCCGCGCCATGTTCCCGCGGTGATCGCTGCGGTCACGGATATTCCTCGGACACGATCCGGCAAGATCTCCGAGATCGCCGTGCGCGATGTGCTGCACGGCCGCAAGTTGAAGAACACAGAAGCGTTGGCCAACCCAGAGGCCCTCGAGCAGTTCCGCATCGCGGTCGAGGAGTAAGCGGGTCCTCGCGCCAGAGTGCACCGTTGCTGCGCGCGCAATCGGCTGTTCAGCCTTGGGAAATACTTGTCATCACAGGTTTCCTGGAATTCTCAATAAATCAGCGCTGCGCCGTCGCGAGTCATGGGTTAGTTTGAGCAATAGGCGGAGGCGCAGTACTCCTTCCCTCTCTCCCTCTCTCCCTTTTTCCCCGGAAGAAACATGCTCCTTACAACTCTTCTTGCGGTCGCTCCTTTCGCCGCAGCTCAACATCCCATCGATGCCACACTTGATACTCCGATGCCGCCAATCCAAATCGGGAATGGTGGTTTTGGTACGCAAGCAACTGGTGGTGCCGACAATTTTGACCGCGCCAACTCTGGCGACCTTGGCGCTGGCTGGTCATTGCAGCAAGGTGCCATTGGCATCGACGGCAACCGCGCGCACGGTCTCGTCAACCTGTCGCTCTCGTCGATCAATGGCGTCAACGACAACTACGCAACATCGACCATGTCTTGCAAGGTCGATAACGGCAACGCGGGATTGACCTACGTCGCATTGGTTGCAGGCTTCGCTGGTCCGAGCGACAACGTGTTTGTCAAGTTGCAGGACAACAATTCGGACAACTTGATGGACCGAGTGTTCTTCTACTACGGCAACAACGGTGGTAGCTGGGGCGCAACGACTTACTACTACGACCTCGCAGTTCCGACCGCGACGGCAACGATTCACTTGCACTTCGACAACGGTGGCGACCGCGCAGTCTTCACCGTCGATAACGACACCAGTGGCAACTCCGAAGTTTTCTACGGCGACAACCTCTTGGCCGTAGCTGGCGGACTCGGTACTGGCTTCGGCATGGGCACGTTCGGCCTCGTCTTTGCGGATGACTACGAAGTCAATGGTGGTGGCTCGCAAATGCAGTTGAGCACGACGGGCGTTCCTGGTGGTCAAATGACCTTCGATATCGCCGGTGCGACTCCGGGTTCGACGGTTGCGATCATTTGGTCGTTCAGCCTCGGTAGCTACATGGTTCCAAACGGATTCCCTTGTGCAGGTACTGAGCTTGGCTTGGGTACTCCACTTGGCTGGACTCTGATCAGCGCAAACGCAAGTGGTGACGCAAGTTTGACCCGCTTTGTTCCTCCTGGCGCTCGCGGCCGCGTGCACGTCCAGGGTCTTGATTTGTCCACTTGTGGCTTGTCAGACGTTGAGAGTCTGTAGTCGTTTCGCAGAACGCAACAACCGCCCGCACCTTTCGAGGTGCGGGCGGTTCTTGTTTTGAGCCCTCGCGCGAAGAAGCTGAATACAATCGATTGGCCCAATAGAGGGCCGATTCTCTCGATGATTCTCGCCTCCCTCTTCATTCTCATGCCATGGCCGCAGGCCATCGATTCTCGTCCGCAGGTCCCCGTTCCTTCGCTTGCAGCGTCTCACCAGAGTGGTGGGCAAGGGTCCGGCAAAGCAACCAGTGGATACGACGATTTTGATCGCGCCGACGCCTTCGATCTGGGTGCGGATTGGACTGTTGTGACGGGCCCGATCACGATTCTCGGAAACCGTGCGCACTTGCCCGGGATAGGTTCAGGAACTTGCACTTTGAACAACGTCAACGCACCCTACGCGAGTTCCAGTGTTTCGATCGAAGCCGATTCAGATGGTCAGCTTTTCTGCAGCGTGGGAGTGCTGACGGCCTACTCCGCCTCGCGCGCTGCCGTGAATGTCAAAGTGGTCGACAACGATGTCGATGGCTTGTTCGATAGCGTCTGGTTCACTTTGGGCACGACCGGTTTGAGCTGGGGATCCAGTCAGTACGTGCACAACTTCGCCACGCCGACGCAGACCCTCAAGCTCACCGCGACCATCGATATGAATGGCGATCGTGCGGTTGCGACGATTGAAAACCACGCCAGCGGGGCCACCGAAATCTTCCACGGAGACAATGTCTCCAACATTGCTTCCGGGCTCGGAACCGGCTTTGGGCTAGCGGTTTCCGGTCGCGCCTACGCCGATAATTTTGAGGTCAACGGCGGGGGAGCGCAGATGCAACTCAGTGCGTCCGGCGCGCCAGGCGGCGTCATGTCTTTCGATGCAACGGGTGCGACTCCAGGCGCGACGGTCGCGATCATCTGGTCCTTGAGCTTGGGCAGCTACATGGTGCCCAACAACTTCCCGTGTGCAGGGACCGAGCTCGGTTTGGGGAACCCGCTTGGTTGGGCCTTGGTCGGTGCAAACGCAATTGGTGTAGCCAACTTGACTCGCTTCGTTCCGCCTGGCGCTGCAGGTCGAGTGCACATGCAGGCGCTCGATTTGTCGAGCTGCGGGCTCTCAAATGTGATCAGCCTTTAGCGGGCGGTTCTCGTTATTCGTCCGCTGCAGTCGGACCTCAAATGAAATCGCGCTAGGCCATCTCGTTGCGGGCAACCGTCGCGTCCTGGGAAGGCTCTTGTGCGCCTCCAGACGGAGCGCTTGTTGCGGCGACCGCCAAGGCTTGCGCGAGGTCGCGGGCGAGGTCGTCTGCCGACTCGAGGCCGACCGATAGGCGAATCATGCCTGCGGTGATGCCTGCTTCGAGGCGCTGGTCTTCCGGAACCACATGATGGGTGAGCCCGGCAGGGTGTTGAATCAGGGTATCCGTGGAGCCCAAGCTCACAGCAGGCGTGCAGAGTTTCACGGCCTTCATCAGCGCAACGGCAGCGTCGTAACCGCCCGTCAACTCAAAGGAAATCAAACTGCCGCGGCCAAGCATTTGGCTACCTAAGAGGGGATGGTCGGCGCGTGGGTAATCCACACGAGCCACGGCAGGTTGACGATTGAGGAAGTCGACGAGAGTCGTCGCAGTCTCGGTGGCCCGGCGCACGCGCAGGGGCAGGGTCGGCAGGCTTCGCAAGCACAGCCAGGCAGCCATCGGATGGAGGCAGGCGCCCGTGACGACCCGCACGTGGCGCATCGCGGCGGCCCACTCGTCATCATTTGTTGCGACGATACCGCCGAGCACATCACCATGTCCGCCCAGGAACTTGGTGGCACTGTGCAGGACGAAAGTAGCGCCGTGGGCTAGCGGCGTTTGCAGGACCGGGGTCGCGAAGGTCGAGTCAATCAAGACCGGCGCACCATTCGCGTCGGAAACCAGCTGCTCGATGTCGAGCCACTTCAGGGTCGGGTTGGCAGGCGTTTCGGCGATGATCAGACGCGTTTCGGGGCGCACCTTGCGCGCGACGTCTTCGGGCTTGACCCACTCGACTCGACATCCGGTCAAACCATGGTCGAGCAAGTGATCGCTGCCACCGTAGATCGGGCGAAGCGCGAGGACATGCGGGCGGTCATCCTCGGGGTGGCGGACCCGCAGGGCCATCAAGACCGCGGTCAGCGCTGCCATGCCCGAGGCATAGGCAACCGCGTGCTCGGCGCCTTCCAGCTTGGCGAGCGCGCCCTCGAAGCGGCTGACGGTCGGCTGCTGGAGTCGCGAATAGATCTTCTGCGGGGCGTCGGCGGCGCCGTGAGCGAGCGCGTGCAGGCTGGCGGTGCCCTCATCCAGGTCCGGGATTGGATAGGTGCTTGAGAAGTCGAGTGGCGCAGCGTGCACGCCCAGCTCCATGAAGTCCTCACGGCCGGCGTGAACTGCAGAAGTGTCGAAGTCGTAGCCCATATTCATATTTTCGTTCAACTAGGGGGCTTTCCGACCGAATAGAATTCGGAAGATGTCCGAAAAACCTAGCCTAGACCGAACGGACTACGAAATCCTGGAGTTGCTCCAGGCAGACGCCCGGCTCTCGAATAAGGAGCTCGCTCAGCAAGTCCACCTCGCACCCTCGTCTTGCCTGGAGCGCGTACGCAAGCTCCGCGATTGCGGCATCCTGCGAGGAGCCCATGCAGAAGTGGATCCAGCGGCCTTTGGTGTCGGGATTCAGGCCTTCATCGAGGTGCGCTTGGCCAAGCATTCGCGCGATGAAGTCGACAACTTTCGCACTCATGTGCTGGCGCAGCCTGAGGTGCAAGGCCTCTGGCATGTGTCGGGTCAGCACGATTTCCTTGTCCAAGTGGCGGTACGCGATTCGGGGCATTTGCGCGACTTGGCCATGGATCAGTTCACTTCCCGTTCGGAAGTCGTGCATCTCGAGACCTCGCTGATCTTCGAGCACAGCCGGACTCCCGGTTTTCGTAGCCCGATCCAGGGCTAATCGTCAGAAATCCCCCTGGCAAAAGGGGCAGGAGGGTTTAGCGAGGCGCGAACTGTCCCTCTGTTCGCTCCGATGTCAGCCGAAAACCCAACTGCCGGCGCGGTTGCAGCTCCTCCCCTTGAGCGCTTCCGCTACGACGACGCGATCGTCCGTAAGTTTCTGTTTGCCTCCCTTGCGTGGGGTGCGGTCGGCATGCTCGTCGGCCTCATCGTCGCATTGCAGCTGGCCGAGCCTTGGTTTAACAGCCTGGGCTTGCCTGCCGAATGGGCGCAATACTTCAGCTTCGGTCGACTCCGTCCCCTTCACACCAATGCCGTGATTTTTGCCTTCGCAGGCAACGGCATTTTTGCTGCGGTCTATTATTCAACCCAGCGCCTGCTCAAGACGCGCATGTTCAGCGACAAGCTGGGCAAGGCGCATTTCTGGGGCTGGCAGGGCATCATTCTTGCGGCAGCGATCACGCTGCCGATGGGCTACACCCAAGGCAAGGAGTACGCCGAACTCGAGTGGCCGATTGACATTGCGATCACCCTGGTTTGGGTGATCTTTGCGATCAACTTCTTCGGCACGCTGAAGGTGCGCCGCGAGCGCCACATCTATGTGGCGATTTGGTTCTACATCGCAACCATCATTGCGATCGCCGTCCTGCATATCTTCAACAACCTGTGGGCCATCGCAGGCCCTCTGAAGAGTTACTCGGTCTACGCCGGAGCACAGGACGCCTTCATGCAGTGGTGGTATGGCCACAACGCGGTGGCATTCTTTCTGACCACGCCCTTCCTGGGCTTGATGTACTACTTCCTGCCGAAGGCAGCGGAGCGGCCGGTCTTTAGTTACCGCCTGTCGATTCTGCACTTCTGGTCCTTGGTGTTCATCTACATCTGGGCAGGCCCGCACCACCTGCATTACACCGCGATCCCCGAATGGTCCTCGACCCTGGGCATGCTGTTCTCGGTCATGCTTTGGATGCCCTCGTGGGGCGGCATGCTGAACGGCTTGCTCACGCTGCGCGGCGCTTGGCACCGGGTCGCAAAAGATCCGATTCTGAAGTTCTTCGTCGTCGGCATCACCTTCTATGGCATGTCGACTTTCGAAGGCCCGTTGTTGTCGGTCAAGGTCGTCAACAGCCTGTCGCACTACACCGACTGGAACATCGCGCACGTGCACAGTGGTGCGCTCGGCTGGGTGGGCTTCATGGTCTTTGGTATGGCCTACTGGCTCATGCCACGCTTGTACCAAACGGCCGGCATGGCCAAGCAGAAGTGGGTCGAATGGCACTTCTGGCTCGGCACGATCGGCATCTTGCTGTACATCGTGACGATCTACTCGGCCGGCCTGACGCAAGGCCTGATGTGGCGTGCCTTCGATGCCGACGGATTGCTGGAGTACGGCGACTTTATGGAAACCGTGACCGTACTGATCCCGATGTACTGGGGTCGCGTGCTTGGTGGTGGCATGTACTTGGTGGGTCTCTTGCTGATGCTGGCGAACATGTACCTGACCTGGCGTCAGCGCCCCGCGACTTACGAAGAGCCGGAGTTCGAAGCGCCGGCGCTGCGCGGACCAGCACCGATGCCAGCCGTCGTCGCGCCGCGCATGCGCGGAAGCGTCAACCCGCTCAGCTTGATCCTGCTCCTCATCGGTGGATTGTGCGGTGCGATCCTGTTCGCCTACGGCGCCGGCGGGGGAATGGGCCGCATGATGAGCTTCCTTGCCGTCATCTTCCTCGTGCTAGGCCTCTTGTTTGGCATGGGCCGCTCCTTGAGCTACCTGGCGCAAATGCGTTGGCACCGAGCTTGGGAGGCGCGCACGCTGAAGTTCTCGGTCTTCGTCGTGATTGGAGTCGTCTCGGCTTCCTTGTTCGAGATCGTGCCGACCTTTGCAATCAGGTCGAACATCAAGACGATTGAAGCGGTCACGCCGTACACGCCGCTCGAGCTCTACGGCCGCGACATCTATGTCGCCGAGGGTTGTTACAACTGCCATTCGCAAATGGTCCGGCCCTTGCGTTTCGAAACCGAGCGATTCGGCGAGTACTCCAAGGCGGGTGAGTTCGTCTACGACCACCCCTTCCAATGGGGTTCGCGTCGCATTGGTCCCGACTTGCACCGGATTGGCTTGCGCCAAACCTCGGTCGCCTGGCACGTGCGTCACCTGATCAACCCAACTGCGCTAGCTCAGACGTCCATCATGCCGAGCTACGAGCACCTGGTACTCGAGGACACTCCCTACGAGGACTTGGTGGCTCGGGTCGGTGCGATGCGCTTCCTCGGTGTGCCTTACACCAAGGAAGAACAAGAGAACGCCCCGGAACTCGCGCGCGCGCAAGCGGCGGTCTTGGGGGAACGGTTAGTGGCCGAGGGTGAATCCGGCATTCCAGCCGACTCCAAAGTCATCGCACTCACGGCCTACTTGTTGCGCCTGGGTACCGATACTTCCGGTCGCAACGCGCAAGCAGAGGGAGCGCAATGACCCTGGACCAACTCGATGCCTTCGCCCGCGAGGGCGCTCTGATCTTCTTCCTGCTGTTCTTCCTCGGCGTCGTGCTGTGGCTGGCCCTGGGGCCCGATCAGCGCTTTGAACACGATTCCATGCTTCCGCTCGACGAGGAGGCTCCTGACCATGACTGATCAAACTGCCCCGACCCCGCACGAGGATCCAACTGAGCCCACGCTCACGGATCACTCCTACGACGGAATCCAGGAATACGACAACCCGCTTCCGGGATGGTGGAAAGCCATCTTCTGGGGTTCGATCGGCTTCAGCGTGCTGTATTGGGCCTGGTATGAAGCCGGCCCCGGCAAGGGCGTGATTGAGAAGTACGAAGCTTCGGTTGTCGCGGCAGACGAATGGAAAGCCGAGCAGCGTCGTGAACGTCTGGCCGGTATGGAGCTCAAGCCCGATGCAGCGACGATGATCGCGTTGATGGGCAATGAGGAAATGATGCAGACCCAAGCCAAGGTTTGGGCTCAGCGTTGCGGCGTTTGCCACCTCGCGGACGGGAGAGGTTTGGTCGGGCCGAACATGACCGACGATTACTACCTGAATGCAAAGAGCCTCGAGGACTTCCCGAGCATCGTTGAAAACGGGATCATTGAAAAAGGCATGACTCCGTTCAAAGGCCAGCTCAGCGAGGAAGAGATCATCCAGATCGCCGCTTATGCCGCTTGGCTACGCGGCAAGCCGCTCGATGCGAGTGCGCCCGGGCCTCCGATCAAGGAGGCACAGGGCGAGCTGCTGCCACCGTGGCCGACCTCTGCCGAGTAGGGCTCACGCAAGAAAGCTGCTCAGCAGCGTGAATTAGCCCTGGTCGTGGCACGGCCAGGGCTTAGTTCACGAAAAGTAGAACTGAGGCGCGATATGGCCGACGACAACCCACTGCTAAGCCCGGAAGAGCACGTCCTTTCGACCATGAACCAAGACGGTTCGCGGCGCTGGGTGCGCCCGCGAATTGTGCACGGCAAGTGGTGGAGACGGCGCGCGGTCGTGGCTTGGTCACTGATCTTGCTCTTCAACGTTTTGCCCTGGATCACAATCGCCGGCAAGCCGCTGTTCAGGCTCGATGTGGTCGCGCGCGAGTTCACTTTCTTTACCGTGAGCTTCCGGCCAACGGAAACCTTGCTGCTCACGCTGCTGCTGCTGATCGTCTTCCTCGGCATCTTTCTGATGACAGCGCTGTTCGGCCGCGTTTGGTGTGGCTGGGGCTGTCCGCAAACGGTTTACCTGGAGTACCTCTTCCGGCCGCTCGAGAAGCTGATCTGCGGCCCGAATCTCGCCAAAGGCAAGCCAGTCCCGATCGAGCGACGGGTCATGAGCATCGTGGCGACGGGCTTGGTTTGCTTGCACCTCTCGCACACTTTCTTGGCCTACTTCGTCGGGCCCCAAGAAGTGCTTTCCTGGTCGCTTGGTGCGCCCGGGGATCACATCGCCGGATTCCTCATCGTCATGGGGGTCACCGGCTTGATGATGTTCGACTTCCTGTATTTCCGAGAACAGATGTGCATTCTGGCCTGCCCCTATGGTCGTTTGCAGTCGGTCTTGCTGGATCGGAAGTCCTTGATTGTGGGCTACGACGAGAAGCGCGGCGAGCCGCGCGGCAAGCTGAAGAAAGCGGCTGCAGGCAGGGTGGCCGCGCCGCAAGGCGATTGCATTGATTGTGGCTGGTGTTCGGCGGTCTGTCCGACCGGCATCGACATTCGCAATGGTCTGCAAATGGAGTGCATCCATTGCACCGAGTGCATCGATGCTTGCGATGCGGTCATGGACAAGATCGAGAAGCCACGCGGGCTCATCCGCTACTCCTCGCAAGATGGTCTAGAAGGCGGCAAACAAGGCTTCTTCCGTCCCCGCGTGGTCTTGTACCCGCTGGTCCTCACGATTGTGATCAGCCTTTTCGCCTGGCAGCTCTCCAGCATGCAAAGTGCGATCTTGTTGCCGCGTCGCGTGCAAGGGCAGCCGTTCACGAAGACCGAGGATGGCCGGATTCGCAGTCTGGTGACTTTCCGTCTCGAGAACCGATCCGGCGAGACACGAACCTATCAGGTCGAATCGCAAGACCCACGTTTCGAGTTGATCGCCCCAACCTTCCCGATGGAGCTCGCGGACAGTGAGTCGCGGGACTTCACAGTGGTCGTGATTTCCCCACCCGAGGCCTTCTACCGTGGCACGGCCGAGGTGCCGTTCCGATTCCAAGACGGCGTCGACTTCGACCTTGCACGGCCGCGCAATGTTGCTGGTCCCTATGCGGTGACCCGCTAGCGAAACCAACCATGATCACACAGTCTCCCAAGTTCTGGATGCTTCTGCCCGTGTTCCTCCTGTTGAGCTCGCTTGCTCTCGGTGTGACGACAGTGATCTTTGCAACCAACGACCCAGCATTCGCGGTCGAAGATGATTACTACGAGCGCGGCAATCATGTCGACGAACAACTTGCCGAGCGTGCGGAAACGACGGCGCTCGGATGGAAGTTTCGCTTGATCAATCGCAGTTTTGAAGAAGGCAGGGTGAGGACCACGCTGCGCTTTCGCTTGATGGGGCCGGACGACAGGCCGTTGATCGGGCTAACCGGCGAACTGCAAGCCTTCCACAACGCACGCGCGTCCTTGGTGCAGCGCGTCGCATTGCGTGCCGACCCACGAGAAGAGGGCGTCTACCTCGCCGAGCTTGCCATTGATCGCGCCGGTTGGTGGGTGTGGCGTTACGACTTGCAGCGCGATGGCGACCGCGCGCGCGGTGAGTCACGCAGCAAGCTGACGGAGCTGCCTCGATGAACGCAGCTTTACTGGGCGCCGTTTTTCTGGCCAGTGCAGCGGGTAGCCTGCACTGCGTCGGCATGTGCGGTGGCCTGGTCGCATTTGTGGGGGGTGGTCGAGCTTCGGTGGCGCTCTACCACAGCATGCGCGGATTGGCGTACCTCGCGCTCGGCGCGGCAGCCGGCGCGCTCGGTGCCGCGGTGGACTTTGGAGGAGCGGCGATGGGCTGGTCTCGCGTCGCGATGGTGCTGGCCGGGGTCACGATGCTGGGCTTCGGATTTGCGGCTCTCGCTCGCGCCCGCGGCTATCGGTTGCCGAAGCTGCCGGTGCCAACTCGTTTCCGAAGAGCCTTCGCGCGTGCTCACCACGCCGCATCGGTGCAGGGGCCGCTGGCCCGCGCGGGATTGCTCGGGGCGCTCACCGCCCTCCTTCCCTGCGGCTGGTTGTATGCCTTCGTGCTGACGGCTGCAGGCACGGGCTCCCCGTGGTCAGGAGTCCTCGTCATGCTGGCTTTCTGGGCGGGAACCGTTCCAGCTTTACTCGCAGTCGGACTGGGGGTCCGCCTCTTCGCCACACCATTGATGCGGCGTGCACCGACGGTGACCGCCTGGCTGCTGGTAGCGATCGGCATCACTACTTTGAGTGGTCGTCTCGATCTTCCCGCGTTTGCAGGCCGGGTTGAGGCCGCGACCACGGTCGCGGATGTGCAAGCGCTCGGCGAGACCACTCCGCCTTGTTGCGAGGACGAGGAATGAATCCGATCACGACGGAGCTTTCCGAGCCGAGATCGAAGACGGTCGACGGACATGCCACCTGTGCGCATTGCCAGCTTCCGGTTCCTGCGGCGATGATGCGCGAAGACGCAGGCCAACAGTTTTGCTGTGCTGGTTGCCGCACCGTCGCCGAGGCCATTCAGGCCTCCGGGTTGTCTTGGTATTACCAGTTGCTGGATCAGGAAGAAACGGCCCAACCAGCGCGCACGACCGGTCGCGACTATGCCGAAATGGACGATGCGAGCTTCGCCGAAGCGCATGTGCGCACAGGCTCGCGCGGCGAGCTCGAGACCGTGTTCTACGTCGAGGGTGTGCATTGCGCCGCCTGCGTTTGGCTGGTCGAGAAGCTTCCTCAGGTCGTGCCGGGGGTTCGCGAAGCACGGCTGGATTATGGTCGGCGCTTGGCCACGGTGCGCTGGCAAGACGGCGTGGTCGGCCTCGCGCAGATCGCGCGCGCGCTGGATCGGCTTGGCTATCCGCCGCACCCGGTTTGCCAAGGCTCCGAACAGCTGCTGCGACGCGATACCGAGCGACGCCAGCTGATTCACGTGGGCGTGGCAGGCGCGATCGCCGGCAATGTCATGTTGATGGCCTTTGCGTTGTACGGCGGCTGGTTCCATGGCATGGAAGACGGTTTCCGCGCGATGTTCCGCTGGGCTTCCTTGGGCTTGGCGGTTCTTGCCGTGACTTGGCCGGGGCGTGTGTTCTTCCGCGGCGCGTGGGCGGCCTTGCGCACGCGCACCGTACACATGGATGTGCCGATCGCGCTCGGCCTGGGTGCCGGGCTGCTCGGTGGTGCATGGAACACCGTGACCGGCGGAGGCGAGGTCTATTTCGACTCGGTCACCGCTCTGGTCTTTTTGCTGCTGGTCGGGCGAACTTTGCAAGAGAGGCAACAGCGCAAGGCTTTCGATGCGCTCACGATGCTCAGTGCATTGACGCCAAGGATCGCGCGTCGCCTTGAGGGCGACCAGCTCCGGGAAGTTCCGCAAGCGGCGCTGCGGGTGGGGGACCGGGTCGAAGTGCGAGCGGGTGAGTCGGTGCCCGCGGATGGTCGCATTCTCGAAGGCAGCGCCGAGTTTGACCTCGCGCTCTTGACCGGCGAATCCATGCCCGAGCGGCGCAAGGTCGGCGACTTGGTGCATGCGGGCACGGTCGACCGGAGTGATCGCGTCGTCGTCGCGGTGGTGCGAACCGGCGCCGATACGCGGGTCGGACAGTTGATGCGCTTGGTCGAGGAACATGCGCGCCGTCGCGCACCCTTCGTGCGCACCGCAGACCGGCTTTCTGGCTGGTTTGTGGCCGCGGTACTCCTGCTTGCCGGAGTCTGCGCACTTTATTGGGGCATGCAATCGCCTGCAATGGCCTTGGAGCACACGGTGGCTCTGCTGATTGTCGCCTGCCCTTGCGCCTTGGCGCTCGCCACGCCGCTTGCGGTTGCGGCCGCGATTGGCCAAGCTGCGCGACGCGGCATCTTGATCAAGGGCGGCGAGGTACTAGAGCAACTCGCCAAGCCTGGATTACTGCTGCTGGACAAGACCGGCACGCTCACCCAAGGCGAAATGCAGCTGAGTCGCTGGCAAGGCAGCGCTGAGGTGCGCGCTGCCGCCGCCGCCCTGGAGCGACGCTCCTCGCACGTTTTGGCGCGAGCCTTCGTTGCCGCGTATGCGGATGGCCCACAACTCGCCGCCGACGATGTGCGAGAAACAGTCGGCGGTGGCCTGGCCGGAAAGGTCCGCGGTCAACGTCTGCTCGTGGGATCGCCGAGTTACCTTCGCGACCACGGCGTCGCTTGCTCGCCCGACTTGGATGGGGCATGGGGAAGCGCGCTGGAAGCTGTGCTTGCAGCTGGTCAAACCCCGGTAGCGGTCGCCGTCGACGGGGAATGGTGTGGCCTCGCTGGCTTTGGCGACCCATTGCGGGAAGATTCCCAGAGCGTGCTCGATCAACTGCGCGCCGATGGTTGGCAACTTGGCATCCTGTCCGGCGATCATCCGCGCGTGGTGGAATCGGTCGCTAAGCAACTCGGCTTGCCTGCGCAACACTGTCACGGCGGCATGAGCCCCGAAGACAAGCTGGCATTCGTGGAACAGGCCAAGCGCAGTCAGTCCGTCGTGATGGTTGGCGATGGCGTCAACGATGCTGCGGCTCTGGCCGCTGCGCAGGTCGGGGTTGCCGTGCACGGCGGGGCCGAGGCCAGTCTGGCTGCCGCGGATGTCTACCTCACCGAGCCAGGGCTATCGGGGCTTCGCGCCTTATTCCAGGGCTCGCGCGGTACCCTCAAGGTTGTGCGGCGCAATCTCGTGCTTTCCTTGGCTTACAACGTGGTGGGCGTCAGCCTTGCTTTTGCTGGCTTGCTCCACCCGGTCGCGGCTGCAATTCTGATGCCGGTGAGCTCGCTTACCGTCGTTTCTTCGAGCTATCGCTCTCAACCCTTCCGCCCGCGTTGAACCTGCTCTACCTGATCTTGCCGCTGGCTCTGGGCATCGGCGCTGGCTTTGTGGCCGCCTTTGTCTGGGCGACGCGCAAGGGTCAGTTCGATGATTTGGAAACTCCGGCGATGCGTGCGCTGTTTGATGATTCTGAAGTTGACCAAGAGGCCGGCCCAGAAACGCGCGAGTAGTAATTTCTCGTTTGTTGTGGGTGTTATCCCTGACATCAAGAGTTAGCTCTTCCGCGAACCCGGCAGAGATTCTTCCTCTTGCCGATTCTCCCCCGAAATCATGCAAGCTCAACTCTCTCGCTTCGCGCCCGTCGCCCTGGCTGGCGTTGTCTTGTCCGGTGTCGCTTCGGCGCAACAGGAACCGGACTCTCCTTGGTCCTTCTTTGGTCAAGCCCGCCTCCGCGCCGAGTTCAACGATACGAACGATGGCACGGCCGATCGTCATCGGCAACGCCTGCGGTTGCGTGCAGGGGCCAGCTACAAGGTCAATGAGGAGTTGTCGCTGACAGCGCGCGCCTCGACCGGCGAAGAAGGCAACCCCAGGAGTGGCTACCACGATATTGGTCAAGGCTTCAACCGCATGGAGTTCAGCTTGGACCAATTGTTCGTGGCTTACACGCCCGACGCTTGGGGTGGAGCAACCGTGGTCGCTGGTAAGTTCGCCAACCCGGTCTACCGCACGCCGTTCTACGGCGAACTGGTCTGGGATGCCGACTTGATGCCCGAAGGTGCAGCCTTGGTCTATCCGATGCAAGACCTTGGCCCATTTGAGAGCTCGACCTTCATCGTCGGTCATACCGCAGTGATCGAGCAGGCCGCTGCCGAGGACACCTGGGCCTCGATGTTCCTGTGGCACGGCGTCATGTCAGGAGGCGAAGACGCACAGTGGGACTTCGGTGCCAACTACTACTTCTACGGTGACCTTTCCCCAGACAATCTGACCGCACTGGTCGGAACCGGAAACGCAGTTTCTGGCGGTGACTTTGCCTCGAACTTCGGCGTGCTACAGGGCACCGTGGGATACCAGACCGGCGATCTTCTGTTTGCTGGTGAGTACGTGCTGAACACGCGCGCCGCAGACGGTGTCGAGGATTCTGGCTTCGCTCTCGGCGCTGGCGTTGATACCGAATACGGACGCTTCTACCTGCAGCACCAGACCCTTGGCCAAGACGCCACGGTCGCTGCAACGGCGCAGGACGACTTCTTGTACGCGACGAACTACTCCACCAACATCGTTGGATGGAAGAAGGATCTCGCGGATCATGTGGGCCTGCACGTTTGGCTGCAAGCGAGTGAACTCGACGACGATTTCGGCGCAGCGGACGACACTGTGTATCGCTTTCGAATCGACTTCGACGTGAACTTCTAAGTTCAAGGATTCCTTCCCCTTCGACGGGGTGCACTTCTGGTGCGCCCCGTTTTGCTTTGCCGCGCCTAGCTCTTGCTCATGTCTTTCACGATCAGCTTGTCAAACAAGCGCGTCGGCAGCCATCGCTTCAGGAAATAGCCGAGCTTGGCATCTTTGCCCACCCGGGTCCGCACCGCGGGTCGGCTTGAGATCAGAACTTGGCGCACGGCTTGCGCCACGCGCTCAGCTGGGATCGCCTTCGCTTGAATTCGTTCGACCTTCTGCGTCATCGCGTCAATGAAGGCGCGATAGTGCGACATAGCTGGATCGGAGGCAATCTGCGGTTGCAGCGCATCCGCGCGCCCCTTCGAGGTCTCCCAGATCGCGGTCGCAATCGCTCCTGGCTCAATCAGCACGACATCGATGCCCTGCGGAAGAAGTTCGCATCGCAAGGAATCGGACATGCCCTCGAGCCCAAACTTTGAGGCGCAGTACGCGCCTCCGAGTGGGGTGCCGACCTGTCCATTGATCGAAGAGATCATCACAATGCGGCGACTTCCCGCGGGCGCGTCGCCTTGGCGCATCAGGGGCAGCACGGCTTGGGTCACGCACAACACGCCGGTCAGATTGACTTCGAGTTGGTGACGGAAAAAGTCCAGGGGCATGAGCTCCAGCGGGCCGATGTTGGCGACCCCGGCGTTTTGGACTAATCCGTGCAAGGGCTCGCCGTCAAGCTGGGCAGCCATCGATTGTGCCGCGGCTTGGACCGACTCCGCGTCGGTGACATCGAGCAACAGCGTGCCCAGATTCTGCGTCGCGAGTTTTTCGTGGTCGGCGGCTGCGCGTAAGGAATCGGCGTCTACCTGCTTGCGTAGCGTTGCGAAGACACGCCAGCCTTGCCCTAAGAGGTCCAGCACGACGGCGCGACCGATCCCCGTGGAGCACCCAGTGACCAAGGCGTTGCGGCGTTCTGTCATGTCTGCACGCTAGCATGGGGGAATGGGGATTTGCATCCAGTCGATTCAAGTCGCGATGCCTTCCGAGATGGAGACCTCGGAGGGCGTATTGCGGACCGCCATGCTGAAGCAACCGGTCCAAGGGCCGGTCGAGCTGGGGCAGCGCGCCTTGGCGGGCGATGGCTGCGCGCACACCAAGTACCACGGCCATGAGGACCAAGCGGTCTGCGTGTATCCAGCGCAGCACTTAGCAGATTTGGCCGTCGAGTTGGACCTGCCGAAGCTGGGGCCGGGTTCCTTCGGCGACAACTTCACCGTCGTCGGCGGCGACGAATCGAGCGTGCGCGTTGGCGAGGTCTACCGCATCGGCACCGCTTTGGTCGAAGTCACCAAGCCTCGCGAGCCCTGTCATCTTTTGAATGAAGTGAGCTTCTGCAATCAAGTCGCGGCGAGTCTGGGCCGCACCGCGCGCACGGGCTGGTATCTGCGTGTGCTTGAACCAGGAGTGGTCGAGGCGGGCGATCCGTGGCGCTTGGAACGGCCTGCTGCCCCCGGCGCACCGACCATTGCCAAGGCCTGGCGAGCGAAGCCGAAGGCCTAGTGCAACGGGTCGGCGCCACGCTGCCACGCCGCCGCTGCGCCGCGGCTAAGCTACGCGCATGAGTGAATCATTCGATGCCTATCAGGCAGAGCGCTCCCGGCTGACCGATTTGGTGCTCGAAAAGGGCAGCCAAACCACCAAGCGCTTCTTCAACCTAGATAGCGCGATCTACCGTGATGGGGTTCTGCCAGCGCGGACCAAGGAGTTGCTCGGACTCGTCGCGAGCACGGTTCTGCGCTGTGACGATTGCATTCGTTATCACTTAGATCAATCGGTCAAGAGTGGGTGGACCGACGAGGAGATTCGCGAGGCCTTGGATGTCGCCTTGGTCATCGGCGGATCCATCACGATTCCGCATGTACGCCGTGCATACGGTGATCTCGAGGGACTGGCGTCGGACGAATGAGTTGGAAGCGCGCGCTGAAAGGAGGAGGGCTCGCGCTTGCCGTGCTGCTTGCCGTCTTGCTGGTGCGCACACTTGGCGGGGGCAGCAAGCAGGTTGCGGTCGCTGCGGGCCCGGCCAGCCCGCCTTTGGTGATTGATGCCTCGGCAGTCGCTGCGCGTTTGGGCGAGGCCATCCGCTTTCGCACCGTCTCGAGTCGCGAAGCAGATCAGTTTGATCGCGCGCCTTTCGCCGCTTTGTTGGATTGGTTCGAAGCAAACTACCCGGCGGTGTACACCGAGTTGCGCGCCGAGCGCCGCGCCACATCGAGTCTGTTGCTGCATTGGCCAGGCAGCGACCCTTCCCTGCCCGTCGGCATCTTTATGGCCCATCTTGATGTGGTGCCGGTCGAGCCGGGCACCGAGGGCGACTGGACCCACCCGCCCTTTGCGGGAGTCGTCGCCGAGGGTCATATTTGGGGACGGGGTGCGCTCGATGTGAAGTCCGGTGCGGTCGGCTTGCATGAGGCCATCACGCTGTTGCTGGCTCTCGGTTTTCAGCCCGAACGCGGCCTCTGGTTTGTCTTGGGTCACGATGAAGAGATCGGGGGCGGCGAAGGCGCGTTGCCGATCGCGGAATGGATGCTCGAACGCGGGCAGAAGGTCGCCTTTGTCGTGGATGAGGGTGGCTTCGTGCTTGATGGAGTCTTCCCCGAGCTGGGCGGGCGGCCGCTTGCGATGATCGATATCGCGGAGAAGGGCTACGCCACGGTGCACCTCAGTGTGAAAGGGGAAGGTGGGCATTCTTCGGTGCCGCCTCCTTCGACCAGTGTGGGCAGAATGGCGGCAGCCCTCGCCAAGTTGGAAAGCCATCCCTTCCCGCTTGAATTCAGTGAGCCCGTGCGTGAGCAGTTCGCTTATCTCGCCCCCGAGATGCCGTTCATGAAGCGCATGGCGCTCAAGAACCTGTGGCTATTCGGCGGCTTGGTCAAGCGCCAGCTCGCGGCCGACCCGAAGACCAACGCCATGGTGCGCACGACCACCGCGGTCACGGTCATGCAGGGTGGGGTGCAGGAAAACGTGGTGCCTCAGCAGGCCAGTGCTTCGGTCAACTTTCGCATGTTGCCCGGCACCGATGAAGACGCGGTTCTCGAGCATGTGCGACGCGTGATCGACGATCCGAGCATCGAGCTAACTCTGGGCACCGTCACCCATCCGCCGGCGCCTGCTGCGGTCGATAGCCCGATCTACGAAGGGATCGCCTGCGCGGTGCGATCCGTCTATCGCGACGCGGTGGTGGTGCCGGCGCTGCTCTACGGAGCAACCGATTCACGCCACTACGGAAAGTTGACGAACAACGTGTACCGCTTCCATGGCATGCGACTTCCGGTGGAGGACGTCAGTGGCTTCCATGGCACCAATGAACGGGTGCAGGTTGCGAGCTATGCCAAGTCAATCGAGATCCTGGCGCGCATGATGCTGTTTATGACCGGTCCGTCCGCGGACTAGAGCGACGAGCTAGGCTGGGGCATGCTTGCTCTTGCGCCCCTCCGCACGGTCTTCTTGTTGACGCTGCTGACAGCGTGTGCTGCTCCTTCGAGTGAAATCGAAATGAGTCGGCCGATTGGTTCGACCGAGGGTTCGGTCGTGGCCATGGATACCGAAGAAGGGCAGAAGCCATTGCTCTATCTAGCCGGTTCCTTGAGCGACGCCGAGCTTGCACGTGTGGCAGAGTTGGCACCAAACTTGCGCATCGTCAAACCTGCTTCGAGGGAAGAGGCGATGGGCCTTGCTCCGCAGGCACATGGGATCGAGGTGCGTTTTGCTACGCCCGAGTTTCTAGCCGCTGCGCCGCAGCTGCACTGGGTGCAGGCGACTTCGGCGGGAGTCGACCGTTACATGAACCTGCCGGAACTACGCGATAACGAGCAGATTGTGTTCACCAATATGCAGGGCATGCACGGTCCGACGATTGCGGATCATGTCATGGGCATGCTGCTGGTCTTGACCCGCGACTTGCGCATCCACGCGCAGGACGCACGCCGCGGTCAATGGCAGCGTGGCGGCAGCGAGGTCTTCGAGCCCATCGCCCTGGAAGGCCGCACCATGCTTGTGGTCGGACTGGGCGGGATCGGTCGCGAGGTTGCCAAGCGCGCCAAGGGCTTTGGCATGACGGTGTGGGCAACGAAGCGCACCCCGACCGAGCCGCCGCCCTACGTGGATCGGCAGGAGACCAGTGATCAACTGATGGCCATGCTGCCCGAAGCCGATGTCGTCGTGCTGTGCGTGCCTTTGACCGAAGAAACCCGCGGCATGATCGGCGCCGGTGCCTTCGCTGCGATGAATCCGGGCAGCTACTTGATCAACATCGCGCGCGGCCCGGTGGTCGACACCGACGCGCTGATGCTTGCCTTGCAGAACGGCACGCTGGCTGGCGCAGGCCTGGATGTCACCGACCCCGAGCCCTTGCCGTCCGATCATCCGCTTTGGCAAATCCCGAACGTGCTGATCACCCCACATGTCGCGGCCCGTTCCGGATTGACCAGTGACGACTGGACGCGCCTCTATCGCGAAAACCTCAATCGTTTTGCCAAGGGGCAGCCCTTGCTCAACGTGGTCGATAAGCAGGTTGGGTATTAGATCTAACCGAAAGACGCCAGTTGATGGCTGATTTCAAGAATCTGCTGCTTCTACGTGAGCCTGCAGGCGGTCCAGGGCTTCGTCCCAAAGTGCGTCAATGTGATTGATCGCGGCGCGGGCGTCTTGCAAGCGATTGGGCTTGAGTTTCCAAATGCGTTCTCGCCCTTCGCGGAAGCTCAGCACCAAGCCGGCGTCCGAGAGGACGCGCAGGTGTTTGCTGATTGCTTGGCGCGAGACTGCCGCTCCCTCGCTGAGGCCCGCGGTCGATTCGGGACCCTTGCTCGAGAGGCGTTGCACCAGGCTCAGGCGCGTCGGGTCACCCAAGGCGTGAAACAGGGCAGCCGCCTGTTTGACCCGTGCCGCGGAGGCTTGTCTAGGCATCGTCGCAGTACTTGCGAATGGCTTCGATTTGGAAAGCCCAGCCTCCTTCGTTGCGCTGGAAGAAGAGCGTGCGAAGGTCCTCGGGGAAGGCGTCGAAGCCCGACTCGGTCACCGTCAGCTCGGTACCGCCATCGATGGCTTTGAGCTGAAAGTGCACCAGCGTGGTCGGGTCATGGCTGACATCGCGGCCGGGCTCGGAAGTCGAAGGCTTCCAGCGGAAGGCGAAGTCGGTCTCCGGGTCGATGCGCTCAATCCAAAGGTCGAAGCCCATGCCCGAGCATTCTTGGCTCGTCGAAACCGCAGCCAACTTACTGCCGACTTCAAAGAGCCCGTCGATTCGCATGCCAAACCAGGCGCCGAACTCGGCGGAATCGCTGAGCGCGCGCCAAACGCGGGGAAGAGAGGATTGCAAGCGCACCTGCTTGCAGATTTGATCGATGGATGTGCTGGGAGAGGTCATGTGCAACCTTTTGGTTGCGCATTTTGTAGCACACTGCGGTAGAACGTGCAACCAAATGGTTGCGTGATCGTCGTGCGCGCTTCCGTGATACCTTGATCCCAGCGCTATTCCCGCTCAACTGTCCGATGCTTTCCATTCTCGCCCTCGCCTTTTCTCCTGCCGTTCCCCTGCAAACCGTTGGCGGCGGTTGGGACGAACAGCGTCGATTCCATGGCCCAGCCGCGCAGGCCCAGGATGGCGGACGAGTCGTCATGGTGGGCGATGTCACCGGTGACGGCTACGCGGACTTCGTCACAGCTTCGGCGGCACCATTTTCAAGTTACGCCAGCCTGCGTTCGGGCAAGAACGGTCAACGCTTGGTCGTTTGGCAATACCCGAGTTCCTGGCAGTTTGGCGCAGCGATCGCCGGGGTCAAAGATCTCGATGGAGACGGCCTTCGAGATATCTTGATTTCCGCCCCCCAGGCAATCTCGGCAGCGGGGAATCCGGAAGGCGCAGTTTTCGCATTCTCGTCTGCGAGCAAGGCTGAGCTATTTCGAATCGATGGGAGATGGGGGACGGATGGATTCGGCAGCAGCCTCGTCGTGGTCGAAGATCTCAATCGAGACGGAATTCAGGATTACCTAGTTGGCTCGCCTTGGGGACCGAATTTCGGAAGAGTCACTGCGATTTCGGGACGCAATCATTCCGAGCTTTACCTGGTAACCGAAGCCGGCGCACTTGGACATGCAATCGCTGCGCTCGATGACATCGACGGCGACGGGGTCAACGACTTCGCAACCTCGGCTCCTTTTGACGGATCGGGAGGGGTAAATCGAGGGCGGATCTACTTCTACTCAGGTGCGAATGGCGATGAGTTGACCGGGCCGCCCATCCAGTCGAACTTCTCGCTCTTGGGCTATGAACTGACGCGCGTCGAGGATGTGGATGCAGATGGCTATTCCGACTTGCTCGCATCGGCGGGTCCGCGAGATGGGTTCGTGCTCTTCTCCGGCAAGAGTGGCTTGGTCTTGAAGGAGTTTCCGGGTAGTTCCTTTGGTCGAGCCGCGGCAAGCTGCGATGACTTGACCGGTGACGGCGTCGCCGATTTCGCACTTGCTGGGCCAGGCCGAGTCAGCTTGATTTCCGGGGCCAGTCTTGAAGTCGCTGCTGAGATCCACGGCGATCCAAGCCAGGAATTTGCAGCCGCACTTGCTTGCGATGGCGACCTCAATGGCGATGGGCACTCTGAGATTCTGATCGGAATCCCGCTTGCGAGTTCGCAGCCCGGCACTCTCGATCTGGATGGTGCCACGGTGTCCTATCAGTTTGAGCCGCAACTGGAGGCTTCGGCGACTCAGATCTCGGCAAGTGCCGGTGGCGCGCTTGGCTTCCGCATCAACTTTCCCGTCGCAGCCGCGGGCGAACAGTATCGCTTGCTGCTCTCGGCAACCGGGACTGGGCCGACTTGGAGGGGGGTAGAAGTCCCGCTGACGGTCGATGCGCTGACGACGCGAAGCTGGGCGGGTATTTATTGGCCGGCCAAAGCACATCAAGCGCACGGACCGCTCGATGCCTCCGGCGATGCACGCCCCAAACTGGTCTTCCCCGCCCAGGTTTTGTCGAGTTTGGTCGGGACCGATCTCTACTGCGCCGCGGTCGCTCACCCTTCCGGAAGCAGCTTGTTGAGTCGCAGCTCGGTAGCTGTTCCGATCACGATCGTGCCCTAGTCTGCTGAGCAGCGACAGTTTTTCGCTGCTTCTCGGCTTCGCCTCATCGCATGAAACAACTCCCTCGTGCTCTCGTGCTTGTCGTAGCGATTGGCATCATGGGCATCTGGTATTGGAAGCATCTGGATGGGTTGAGTGATCTGGGCGGCTTCAACAGCGCACGACAAGAAGCGCGCGAACGTCGAGAGCGCGGAAGCGCGAATCGGCAAGGTCCGCTTGCAGCGGATCTCCTGAAGGCGAATCGTGAAGCGATCGATTCCGATGCGGACGAGGCGAGATCTCTTGATGGCGCGGATGAATCAACGGCGATAGGGGACTAGTGGGAGGATTCGGACACGCTGGCCGAGTTCTTGAAAGAATTTGAACGGCAACTTCCCGGCGCAATCAGTCTCGCGGCGAACATGCGCGTAGAGAACGCGGAGATGGCGATCCGTGAGCGAGCAGAATTGAAGCTAGCAGTTTCCGCGTTGTCCGAGCGTGGTGTGGCCAGCGCCATCTTGGGCGAACACGAGATCCAAGGACTTTCTTATGACGCGATGGGTCCGTGCACCAGCGTCTTGCGCTCCAAATTATTGGAGTGCATGGCTTGGATGGACAAAGAAGCCAAGCTGGAGAAGTTGCCCAAGCTGTCCACCCTGAGGCGCAACCCGGAAGATCAACCCGTCGAGTTTCTGCTCTCCCGCATGGCCAACCGTTCGGTCACCGTGCTCGACCCGCAAACTGCCCAGGATGTTGCGCGACTACGCAACGATTTCGTACGCGAGTTCGCGATCCTAGGCGGGAAGATTTGGGAAGCGCGCCCAGCCGCGTACTTTGCGATGAAAGAGCTTGGGCTACCGAACGGATTGGAGTCAGGTCAAACGCGTGCGCCGATTCTGGAGCTCATTCCCGAGCTAGCGAGCATCGCTGCGCAACAAGAAGCGCTACGCGAACGCTACCTTGCGCAACTCGAAATCTACGCTGGCCAATTGAAGTAGCGCGCGATTCAGTTGGCGCTCGCAAAAGCCGCAAGGCTCAACAGGCGAGGGGTGCCAACGGATTCACGCACGACTACGCGGATTGCATCGCCTTGCTGCGGTCCAGGAAGCCGGTGGATCCGCTTATGGCCGATGCCGCTGCCCGTTTCGAAGGTTTGCCAAGCGCCGTTCTGGCGAACTTGAAGCTCGTAGAAACGCGTGCGCTCGCCGTAGCGAATATCTTCCTGGATGACGACTAGGTCAAAGCTCTGGTCCGACGGAAGCGCAAGCTCGATGACCCTTCCGGGCACGGCGGACTCGAGTTCGGCGATTGGATGAGCGAACAGCTCGCGTACAGCTTTGCCAAGTTCATGGAGCCGTTTGACATCCGCATCGGGCATCAAGCCGCGGTCGTCTGGCGTGAGGCCGAGAATGAGCGTTGAGTTGTGGCCAACCGAGCGGCAGTACATATCAATCAGCTTGTCAAGCGGGTAGATCAAGCGCTCATCGTCCGGTTCCCAGAACCACTCGTGTCCACCGAAGCCGCGCAAGGGAGCATCGGACATGGCCGGTAGCCAATGCTCACCTTGCGGGTCGCCGTGCTTCAACAGGGCGAAGTTGTTCGCTGCGATCGCCTGCTGTGCACTTTCGCCTGCGCCAGTCACGGGATACGGGAAACTCGCCCAGCAGGGGTAGGGCACCATGCCCGATTCCGAACCACCCCAGCGCGCGTCGGCACGTTGCAAGCTGTGATAAAAGACTGCGCCGGGTTGGTGGTTTGCAACGATCGGCAGCAAGTCGGGGCCGCCTTGTTCGGGGCCGTGTGCTCCGCCGTCGAACCAGAACTCAAACCAGTCGCCGTAGCGCGTGCAGATCTCGAGCACTTCCTGTTCGATGAGCCGGTTGTATTCCGCTTGCGTGATCGTGCTGCGTTCGGTGACTTTGAAGTCATAAACCCCCAACTGCGCATTCCAGCGAGTGCCGAGGTACACCCCGGGTTTGAGTCCGTACTTCAAGCAAGAGGCGTGAAACTCAGCCACGATGTCGCGCTTGCCATTGCCCCATGCGAGGGACTTCATCGAAAAGGGATTGGCATCCGATTGCCACAAACGAAAACCCGTCTCGTGCGAGGCGGTCAGGATCGCAAAGCGAGCCCCGGCGGCTTTCGCTGCGCGCACCCATTGATCGGTGTCCAATTCATCCGGCGTGAAGAAGCTGGTGTCGACGATGGGCGTGATGCGATTCTTTGCTTGGTTGTAGCGCCCTTCTGCGCAGACGTGCAGGTCGTAGTGAAAGACAACGCCAAACTCGGCTTGCTGCCAACCAAGTTGCACAGGAGTCGGGGCAGGGAGGCCCAGCTCAGCGGCGCTCTGCATCGCCGGCCGCTGCGCGCAACTCACCAGCAAGCTCAGGCAGAGAACGGCGATCGAGGTTGACGCGCTAGTCATCGAGCGACTTCCGTTGCTTCTTCAGCTGGCCGCGCTGCTTCTTGGCGTCGACGCGGCGCTTTTTCGAGCCGCGGGTGGGCTTGGTCGCGACCCGCTTCTTGCGCCGGGTCATGCGTTTCTTCAGGGCTGCGATGAGTCGCTCCATCGCCACCTCGCGGTTGCGGTATTGGCTGCGGTCCTCGGTTGCGGTCACGGTGATGCCGCTTGGCGGGTGGTGCAGGCGCACGCCAGTTTCCACCTTGTTGCGGTGCTGACCACCCGGGCCACCCGCCCGAAAGAAACTCATCACGACTTCCTTCTCGAGCACTGCCGGGTCGGTGGACCAACGGCGCGGCCCAGGTGGCGGTGGAGACGGGGGAGGGGCTTCGTCCATGGCAATTCGAGGCAAGGTGGATCCGGCAAAAAGCCGAGCATTCAGGTCGCAGCTTGGACACCCTTGGCGAAGGCCTAGAATACTCGACCCATGGTCCGCAACATCGCCATCATTGGATCAGGGCCGGCAGGTTACACCGCCGCCCTGTACGCTTCCCGCGCCGGCCTCGAACCACTGTTGTTCGAAGGCATGCAGCCGGGCGGTCAACTCACGATTACTACCGACGTCGAGAACTACCCAGGCTTCCCCGACGGAATTATGGGCCCGGAACTGATGGAGCGTTTTAAGGCCCAGGCCGAACGCTTTGGCACCGAGTGCATTCCGTTCCGCAACATCAAGACCATTGATACGAGCAAGACCCCGTTTGTTTTGCACGACGAGATGGGCGAAAGCTACGAGGCGCATACCGTGATCATTGCAACCGGCGCGCGCGCCAAGTTGCTGGGCCTCGAGAAAGAATCGGCCATGATGAAGGCCGGGCAAGGCGTTTCCGCTTGTGCGACCTGTGATGGCGCGTTCTATCCGGACAAGGAAGTGATCGTGGTCGGCGCCGGCGATACCGCCATGGAAGAGGCCACCTTCCTCACGCGCTTTGCGAAGAAGGTGACAATTGTGCACCGCCGCGATGTGTTTAAGGCCTCGAAGATCATGCTGGAGCGCGCCGAAAAGAACCCGAAGATTGAGTTCAAGCTGTGGCGCACTGTGCAGGACATTCTGCAAGCAGAGAATGGGCGGATCCGCGGCGTCGTCTTGGAAGACCCGCGCGACGGCAGCACCGAAGAAGTCTTCTGCGAAGGCATGTTCACTGCAATCGGCCACTCGCCGAACACCGAGTTCTTGGGCGATGAGTTCAAGTGCAATGATGTGGGCTACCTGCTGTTGGAAGACGGCACACGGACCAACATCGACGGTGTTTTTGCCGCAGGTGATGTGCATGACCCCGACTACCGCCAGGCCATCACTGCTGCGGGAATGGGCTGCGCGGCCGCGTTGGAAGCTCAGCGCTGGCTGGAACACAAAGGTCTGGCTTAGAGTGCTGCGGATTGATTCAGTGAATCTTTGAGTGAAGCGCGCAAGTCGATTCGATCGAGTCCGCAGGAGTTTCTGCGGGCTGCGGCGACCTTCTTAGGGGCACCGCCTGCGCTGGATGATTTGCGTTATTTGCTGCTCGACCGCGGCGAAGAAATTACCGCGGCGTTCTACGAGCGCATCACGGCAAGCGTCGATGCAGCTCCGTTTATTGAAGACGAGCTCAAGCTCAAACGCTTGCATCATTCGCTGCTTGAATGGCTGCAGTCCTTTCTCAGCAGCCCTCCCGAAGCGCATGAGCGCGCCGAACTGGCGCTACGCATGACGGTCACGCACTTGCGCATCGGCATGCCGCTCGAACTGACGATGCTTGGCCACAAAACGCTGCGCGGCATCATGACTCGCGAGTTGATGGAACGCTGGCCCGGGGGCGATCGACTCGGGTTGATCGATGCCAGTGAACGCCTGCAGCGCGCTTTCGATTACGACCTGTTGTTGATGGTCAGTTGCTATCACGGCGAGGGCTTGGGCCGTGCTGCTGCGGCAAGCCAAGGGCTGAAGCGCGCCAACGAGCGCCTGGAGCAATCCATGCAAGCCCAGGAGGGCTTGCTGCGCACGACCAGTCACGAGTTGCGCACGCCGCTTGCGGGCCTGGTCGGCATGTTGCGCATGCTCAAGCGCGGTGTCTACGAAGAGGGACCTGAACGCGCCGAAGCGCTCGACGACGCCCTCGGCGCGGCCCACCACCTGCAAGCTCTGACCGACGATCTGCTCCACCTCGCGCGCCTCGACCTGGGTAGTGATCGTTTTTGGTTGGAAGATTTTGAGTTGCGCGCGGCATCCGAGGCGGTCTTGCGGCGCTTGAGCCCGCGCGCGGAAGAAGGCCAGGTGCAAATCAGAATTGAAGGAGCCGAGGCTGCGGTGCACGCAGACCCGGAGCGTCATGCGCAGATCCTTACCAACCTGCTTCAGAACGCAATCCGGCATTCCCCGGGGGGGCACATTCGCGTCTGCCTGCAAGAACTTGAGCAATCGGGCCATGTGCTTACCGAAGTCATCGACGACGGCGCGGGGATCGATCTCGAGCTGTTGCCGCGCCTATTCCAACCCTTCACCCAATCATCGGGTGGGGGAAGTTTAGGTCTGGGCTTGACCATTTGTCGCCGTTTGGTGCTGGCGATGGGCGGCCGCATCGTTGCGGAAAGTGAGGGCCCCGGTAAGGGAGCTCGCTTCGCCTTTACCTTGCCCGCGGGCGGTCGCCACAGCGGCGCACACTTTGTGAAAGGCCCAGACGACGCCCGCGCGCGCATGTTGCTCGTCGACGATGACGCGGTTTGGAGTCACGATCTCGCTAGTTTCCTCACCGAAGAGCTGCCTTTGCAGATCACTTCGGTTTCGACTGCGGAAGCCGCCCTCCAGGCTGTCGGCAAGACACACTTCGATTTGATCGTGCTTGATGTCGCCTTGCCCTCAACCGGCGAAGGCCGCGACCGCGATGGCCTCAGCTTGCTGGAAGAACTTGCGCGCCACCCCGATTCCTTGCTCGCGAAGAAGTGGTTGGTCAGTGGTCACGACGCGAGCTTTCTGCGCGCGGAACTTGAGCATTCATGGCATGACAGTTTCTTGACCAAAGCCGATCTGCTCGCCGACCGCGCGGCATTCATTGCGCGGGTTCGCGCAGCCCTGCCGCAGCTCGACAGTTAGGATTGGTCCGCCTAAGCCCGCTACCACGCATGGCCGAGATTGCGATCCTCGAAGACAACGCGCTGATGCGCCGCTACCTTGCCGACCTGATTGGTCAGGTCGGCGGCCACGCCACGCGTGCGTTTGAAACACCCGCTCAGCTGCTCGAGGCACTCGCTGATCAGGTGGCCGAGATTGTCGTCATCGACATCGGGCTCGGTCCGCAGGCCAAGCTGGCCGGAGCGGTGGTGGACGGACTCGCCGTCAGTCGGCATCTCAAGGGAATGACGCCAGCTCCCGCGGTCGTGCTGCTGACGGCGCATGCCTTCGACGGGGATGAGGCTCGATTTATTCTGGAATCGCAGGCCGACCTTTACGAGCCCAAGCCGATTCGCGATGAGGATGCTTTCCTCGCCAAGCTCGCCGGCTTAATTGTCTGAGCTTGGGCGGTCGAGCGGGATCCACTCCACCGCGTCGACCACGACATAGCCGTCTGCGGCTGCGTTGGAAACGCTTAGCTTGGCGTCTCGGCCAAACGGATAGCGGCCCAATAAGTTGTACGCGCGGCCGGGGTCGGTCCTGCGTTGCGAGATGCGTATGCTGCGCGGGCCATCAAGTGTTTCGAACTCGATCAGAGCTTGCTGCGCGCGATTGGGGTGGGGCGGGTAATAGAGTCGCAGCTCGTAGAGCCCTGCATGCGGAAGCTTGGCTTCGAAGAGCGCGCTGGCAGCCGAATCCGAGTTTCCGTCATGGCGGTATCCCTGGCCGACAAAACCACCGACCGAGGCACTTGGCGTCCAGTCACCCGTGAACTTGGCGTACTCGTCATCGACGACGACCCCGCGACTCTGACTGAGATCGATGCGAGTTAATGGGGCGCTGGCAGGCATCTCAAACTGCAGCACCTGGCCCTCGGATTCCAGTTGCGCGGCGAGCACGGCATAGTCGACATCCTGCACGACACCATTTGCCCGGATCGCGAGCGCCGCGACATCCGCAGCAGAATGGCCAAGCACCATGAAGACCGGTTCCATGCGGATCGATCCATAGGCGATATGGCTAGCGCTGACGGCGCAAGTGACCAACAGGTTGCTGCACTCGCCGCGGCGCGGCAGGATCGCGCCCAAGTCGATCGGGTAGGGGCCACCGGGGCTGACCTGTACATCGCCTTCGTTTCGCACAAAGCCATCGGCGTCGACGTAGCGTTGCACATGATGGGAATCCATGTTGTAGGAACCCATGCCAATCGACCGTGGCGTTTCCAATCGGCGCGTGACGTGGTTCTCCGTCACGACAAAATCGCCCAGCATGCGTCGCGCTTCACGCACGTAGATCTGATGCGGCCAGTGCGCCGTGTCTTGGAATTCGTCTTTCGCAAGCCCCCAAGCGCGCACCCATTCCTGATCGTCTCTTGGCACACGCGGGTCGTTCGCGAGGAACCAATAGAAGCCTTGTTGGTAGACGCGATGTTCTTCGATGATTGCCGCACGCTCGGCGTAGCTCGCTTCCGGGTAGGCGTAGTTGAAACCAATATTGTCGGTCGAATAGGAACCGCTGTTGTTCGTGTCGGTCTTGCCGTTCGGCAACATGTCGAACTTGCCGCGGTAGTGGTCGCTGCCGGCAAGCAGGGTGCGCAGCAACAGCTCATATTGATCCGGGTCGTAGCCTTCGGGTTTCGGAAAGGCCACGCGGTTTGCTGCCACCCGGGTCAAGCAAGTGCGAAAGGTGTAAGCCTGAATTTTTTCGTCGGCGCTTCCCAAGGCAGCGATCGGTTCGGCGGAGACGCGCGGCAAGAGGCCGCTGCTCGGGTCACCAGCGATGCGGTAGGGAGAAATGTCCTGGCTGAACTGGTGGTGGCGTCGGCCCGGCTGCACTCCGTTCAAGGTTTCGCCGTACTGCGCATTGGCTTCTCGGCCAATCGCGAAGGAGACGCCGGCCGCCGCCAAAAAATCGCCTTCGTAGCCCGCGTCGACAAAGACCTTGGCGCGGAAGCGCAGGCCGGAAAGCATGCGGATCTCGCGGATCTTGCCCGCGCGGACCAGCACCCCCGTGTCGCGATCCAACCATTCATCGCGCCAGACTGGAATGTCGGCCTCGCGCACCCAATCCTCGAAGACCTTCTCGGCGATCGAAGGTTCGAAGGTCCATTGCGCGTCGTCGCCGGCGCGGTAGCGCGGGTAGTCTTCCGCGTCTTGCCACCGCCACGTTTCTGGCCGGTCGTATTCCGCCTTGATGCGCTGATAGAACTCGCGACTCAAGCCGCCGACCACTTCTTTGCGGCCGCTATCCGTCCACCCCAGTCCGCCGCTGGTCAATCCGCCCAGATGGACTTCCGGTCCGACCAAGGCAACCGTCAGTCCGACTCGTTTGGCTTGCACGGCCGTCGCGACTCCGGCGCTGGTGTTGCCATACACCACCAAGTCAACTTCCACGACGGAGGCGTCGCGATGAGGCGCCGCGCAGGCGATCAAGAGCAGGGCAAGCGGGGCCGCAAAACGCATCCCGCTAGAGTAGCGGCGGTCGGCTAACTTACGACGCGAGCGATCAATCGATCCCAAGCCACGGCTTCACGGAGCTGGTCGAAGCGCGTTCGGGTCGTTTCCCGAAGCTGACGGCCCGCGAGTGCAGCGGTGGCAGGTTCGGCGAGGTGACCGCGCACGGCCCGGCGCAGTTCGCGTGCGTCGCGAAACAGGAAGTCCTGGCCCGGGAAGAAACGATGCGCCGGAATATCGCTGGCGAGGATCGGCTTCGAAAACAGCGCGGCTTCGAGCAGCGAGTTCGGGGCGGCGCCTTCCGAGCGGCTGGTGCTAAGCACCAAGTTGGCGCGGCGCAACACGCCGGCCAGCTTGTCTTGGGGTAAGGCACCGATCCAAGCCGACCACGGGTGCGCCGCGACGGTCTCGCGCAACCGCATTGCTTCGGCCTCTTCGAGTTGCGGGCCAGCGATCCATAGTCGCAGGCGTGGTTCTTCTTTGGCTAAAGCCGCGAGCGCTTCAATGCCCACGCAAGGTGCTTTAACGGAACGGATGCCGGTTGGCTGCACGATCAAGAAGGCATCGGGCGGTAGTTCCGGCATGCCGTCCGGCAGACGCGCGCCGCCGCGTGGTTCGGGCAGCGGGCGGGCCGCTTGGGGAAGCACCTCAATATCAAGACGCTCGAAGATCTCGGCAGCACGCTTGCGCGCGTGGGGTGCGAGCGCAATGGCGGTCTTGGCTTCTGCGACCGCGGCAACCGCGGCGCGCGGGGGCTTGCCGTTCAAGTCGGTGCCGGGGAATACGCAGATCCAGGGGATGCCTGCTTGCTTGGCCGCGCGGGCCACCGCCGGGCCGCAATCGATGGCGTGCAAGGCGACCAGGACCTCTGGAGCGCCATCAAGGATGCTCGCCTCGTCGGCATCCGAAGGGATCTGTTGCACCGAACAAGAATGTCCGCGCGTTTCGAGTGCGGCGGCGATTCGCCTCGCGGTCGTGGCGTTGCCACCGTGCTCACTGCTACGCGCTGGAAAGAGGAAGCGGACCTGGGTCATCAGGAGCTCGCGTCGGCGGCGAGAGTCGGGAGAGCGATGCCTTGTTCGTCGAGAGCCGCGCGGATGGCGGTCAAGCAGAGCTCAATGTTCGGCAAGGTGCTGCCATAGCCCATCAAGCCGATGCGCCAGACCTTGCCGGCCATGGGGCCGAGGCCGCCGCCTACTTCGATGCCGAATTCTTCGAGCAAGTAGCGTCGGCCGCGGGCGTCGTCGAATCCTTCGGGGAGTCGCACGCTGGTCAACTGCGCTAGTCGGTCTTCGGGTTGCACCCACAGCGACAAACCGAGCGATTCCAAGCCAGTGGCGAGTGTTTGGCCGTTGCGGGCATGGCGCGCGTAGCGTTCTTCAAGCCCCTCTTCCAGCGCGAGGCGCAAGGCTTCGTGCAATCCGTACAACTGATTGATCGGCGCGGTGTGGTGGTAGGCGCGTTCGCCGCCCCAATACTTCGCGATCAAACCCAGATCGAGGTACCAGCTTTGCGAAGGAGTCTTGCGCGCGGCCATGACGGCTTCGGCGCGGGCGGAAAAGCTGACCGGCGCTAAGCCGGGAGGGCATGACAGGCACTTTTGGGTGCCGGAATAGGCCGCGTCGACGCCAAAGCGATCGAGTTCGACTGGCATGCCACCCAGCGAGGTGACGCAGTCGACCAGGAGCAGCGCTCTGCAGGCATCGGCGACTTCTCGAAAGCCGCCTAGAGATTGAGCGACACCGGTGGAAGTCTCGGCTTGCACGAGCGCCAGCACATCAAAGTGCTCGCCGTTTGCAGCTTCCAAAAAGTCGCTGGGCGAAAACGCTGTGCCCCAATCCGCTTGAACGGCGACCACCTCGGCGCCGCAGCGCTTGGCGACTTCAGCCATGCGCGTTCCAAACACGCCGTTGACTCCGATCAACGCGCGCGAGCCGCTTTGCAGGAGGTTGACGAACAGGGTCTCCATGCCCGCCGAGCCAGTGCCAGACATCGGCATGGTCAGCCGGTTCTGGGTGCCAAACACTTCCCGCAACATGGAACTGATTTCGTCCATTACTTGCAGGAACTCGGGGTCGAGATGCCCCAAGGTGGGGGCGCTCATGACCCGCAACACCGACGGCGCGACTTCCGAGGGGCCGGGGCCCATCAGCAAGCGTTTGGAAGGAACCAATGGTGCCGGGATCTGCATCATGAAGGGGCTCGTCTATTTCGAGACCGACAAGTTCATCAGGAACTCGGCGTTGTTTTCGGACTTCTCCATGCGCTGTACCAGCAGCTCCATGGCTTCCGCGCCGTTCATTTCGTTCAGCACCTTGCGCAGTAGCCAGACACGTTGGAGTTCTTCCTTGGTGAACAGCAGGTCTTCTTTGCGGGTGCCCGAACGGTTGATTTCAATGGCCGGCCAGATGCGGCGATCCGCCAAGTGGCGATCGAGCACAAGTTCCATGTTGCCGGTGCCTTTGAACTCTTCGAAGATGACTTCGTCCATCTTCGAGTTGGTATCGATGAGGGCGGTCGCAAGGATCGTGAGCGATCCACCGTCCTCGATGTTGCGTGCCGCGCCAAAGAAACGCTTGGGCTTGAGCAGAGCATCAGCGACCAAACCGCCTGACATGATCTTTGAGTTGGACGGCGCCTCGTTGTTGTAGGCGCGCGCCAATCGCGTGATCGAGTCGAGCAAGATGATCACATCGTCGCCTTGCTCAACCATCGCCTTGGCCCGTTCAATGACCATCTCGGCCACCTTGATGTGGCGCGCCGGTGGCTCATCAAAGGTGCTGGCAACGATCTCGCGATTGTCGCCGCCCACGGAGCGCTCGAAGTCGGTGACTTCTTCGGGGCGTTCGTCGACCAGCAGAATGATCAAGTGGCAGTCGGGGTGATTCGCGACCAGAGCATTGGCGATCAGCTGCAGCAGCACCGTCTTTCCGGTACGCGGTGGCGCGACAATCAAGCCGCGCTGGCCCTTGCCAATCGGCGAGATTAGGTCAACGATCCGCGTTTCAATGATGTCCTGCTCGGTTTCCAGGCCCAGACGTTCGTCGGCATAAAGCGGCACCAACTCGCGGAACGGCGCGACCGAGTACTGCTTTTCAGGGTCTTCGCCGAAGATGGTCAAGACCTCGTGCAGCGCAAGCAGATGATCTTCCCCGGTGGGGGTCATCAACACGCCTTCGATTTCTTGGCCTTGTTGCAGGTTGTGCTTCTCGACTAACTCACGATGCACCAAGACATCGGTATCGAGGTTCGGCGTGTAGTCGTTGCTGCATTGACGCAAGAATCCGTGACCCTGTTCGTGCAGATCCAGGGTGCCGGTGACGAAGAAGACGCCCGCCTTCTCCATGCGCTTGAAGATCAACGCGCGCAAGGCCGCGCCGCGGCTCATGCCGAAGGCTTCTTCTACCTTTTCGCCGTCGGCGACTTCTTGCAGGTCGGGAAGCGAAAGTGGCAGCAGACTCGCAAGATGCAAATCGGCCTTCTTGCGTTTGGTCGCAAAGGTCTTGACCTGTTTCTTGTCCCACGGCTCCTCGGGGAGGTCCGGAAGGGACACCGAGTAGCTGCGTGGTTGATTTTGGTGATTGCCCTTTTGAGGGCGAGCGCGGCGACGACGCCGGCGACGGGAGGCGGATTCAGCCATCTATGCTTGGGAAGAGGAGCAGCCCGGAAATGGAATAGCCGGGAAGACTCGCGGTTCACGCGTTCGGATCAGCCACGACGGGCGACTTTTCCGAGTCGGGCCAGCGGTCCCGCAAGGAGCGGGGAGGGAGGGCGCGGAGGCGTGGGAGTAGTTCCCGGACCGCAGCGCGCAGGTCTTCGACTCCGCTGGCGTTGACCAGGGTAGCATCCGCCACGCTTTCTTTCTCAGCGAGCGAAGCCTGGGCGGCCTCGCGGGCGCGCCAGGTGGCGAGTTCCCAATTGTGGCGGGCACAGGCCCGATCGGCTCGGATCGCGTCTGGCACGCGAACAAAAATGAGAAAATCACAGGCCTGTGAGAGACCATTCTCAAGAAGCAGAGGTACATCCAAGATGGCCCAGCCGCCTGGTTTCGAAACGGCTGCGGTGGTGCCGGAAGCCAGTGCGGTGGCTTCGGTTTCCGCCAATCCGTTCCAAAGCGCACGGCGCACCGCAGGGTGCAGAATCGCTTCCAGCTGGCGGCGGAGCTCGGGCTGAGCAAAGACGCGTTTTCCTAGTTCAGCCCGGTCTAGGACACCTTCCGGCGACTTGAGGCCGCCTCCGAAGGCCTGATCGATCTGTTCCACCACTTTCGAGTCGGCGAATAAACGGGCCACTTCGGCGTCGGCATCGAGATGCGCGGCCGGCAATTCTTCGGCCAGAATGCGGGCAGCGGTACTCTTACCGGAGCCTACGCCACCGAGCACCCCGAGCACACGAAGCCCGGTTTGCACGGTCGAAGAGTCGAATTCGCCGGAAGCCACCAAGGTCTCTATCTTTGAGCAGCCTTGACCCTTCGGCAAGGCTCCCGTAAAAAATGCGTTCCCGCAACGGGCCGGGTTCCTATCCGAGGGTCGGATACCCTCATCCCTCAGGAAGCCGAGCGGGTCCGTTCCCCCCAAAAAAACACCCGAGTTGTCACTCATGTCCCAGTCCAACCGCGGAGCCGCCCAGGTCAGCCTGATGTGGGCCATTGCGCTACTTCTTGTCGCGCTCGTCTCT
>JBDQJC010000022.1:0-43924 GCA_040264055.1 Planctomycetota bacterium | reverse complement strand
GCGGTGGTGCGGTGCACTTCGTCGACCGGTCCACCGGGCGAGATTCGGATCGCGTGCTTGTGATACAGAGCACGATGCAACAAGAACAAGCCGCAGTAACCCGGGTCGTCCTCGTACATGCGCACCTCTTGCTCGATAATGCCCTTTTCCTTTTCTACCCGCTCTTCGGTAATCAGCGGATCTTGCACGAAGTCGAGCAAGACTTCGGTCGCCTCTTCAAAGTGCTGACTGGTGACGAAGTAGTAGCTGGTGCGGGCGAAGCTGGTTCCGCCGTTGAAGTTGGCACCCAATCGACCGAAGCGGTCAAAGACTTTCTCTTCGCGGCCCTCAAACAGCTTGTGCTCCAAGAAGTGAGCGCTGCCCCAAGGGACTTGCACTTCACGACCTTCTTGATTTCGAAAATGCACATGGTTGCTGCCAAACCGCAGACCAATATAAGCAGCGCAGGTCGAATACCCCGGCGTGCGCGCCAAAGCCAAACGCGTGCCACCAGCCGATTCGGCAAGCAGTACGGATTCCTGCAGACGTGCTTCGTGTACTTCTTCGAGGATTTTCATCGAGCTTGCTCCTGCAGGGATGGTTGCGGCGCCGCCATCAAGAAACTCAGATCGGGCTGCCAGGTGGCGGCTGCAGCGCGAACATCTTCAGGACCGAGTCGGTCAAGCACCGCAGCGCGCTGCGCCGGACTCCGACGCAGATCGTATTGAAACTCGCGCGCGTAGAAGCGAGCCAAAGACCCGGCTGAATCCCCGATCGAGCGCAGGCCGTTGGCGAAGGCCGCGCGGACCATCGCAAGCTCTTCCTCGTTCGGTCCATGCTTGGCCAAGTCTTCGACCTGCCGGAGCACCTCGTCGCGCACTTCCTCTGCCTTGCTCGCGTCGATTCCTGCACCGATCGTCAACAGCCCCTTTCCGGCAAGGACCTCCGAAGAGATTCCGTAGGCAAGGGAGCGCTCTTCACGCACGATGCGGAACAAGCGTCCTTGGATGCCGCCGCCAAGCACTGCGTTCGCCATCAACTGAGCCTCCATTTCCTCGGAGCTCGTTGGCACCGGTAGGCGGAAACCCAGGTGGAAGCGCGCCTGGTCAATCGGCAGTTCTTCGCGCACTTCGCGAAGTGCCTTCGGAGCTTTGGTTCCCGCAGCCGGTGGCGCCAAGCGTTGCGCCCCCCACGGCCCGGCCTCGCCAAGCCAATCACGAAGAGCGGCGACCAAGGGGTCGCGGTCAATCGGACCGACGGCGATCACCAAGACCTTGCCGTGGCGGAGTAGGTCGACCCGCGCCGCCTCGAGATCTTGCATCGCCAAACTCTCGACCTGTTCTGCCGTACCCCAGGGCGGGTTCGCGAAGGGTTCCCCCGCACAGAGCGCCTCGTAGAAACGCTGCTGTGCGTATCCGGATCGGTCATCGACAAAGCTGCGAATCTGACGGGCCAACTGCGCTCGCTCGCGTTCGAACATGGACGAGTCAAACGGGGCGCCATCTGGCCCGCGTTTTGGTTGCTCAAGCAACTCGCGCGCCAAGCCCAAGACATCGACCGCGATCGTCTCATCGGCCGGCAGGAAACGCTCGCCGACCCAAGCGGCTTGCGCTCGCATGCGGTGTTTTTCGGCAGCACGTAATCCGCCAAAACTGACCGATGCGCCGAACAGCTCTTCCTGGCGTTGGGCCAAGTGCATGCGGCTCGGATGCCGTTCGGAGCCCTGCTCAAGGACCTGGGCGAGCAGTGTGCGCGCCGGGCTCTGAGCATCGAGCGGCCGGTCGAAATCAATCTGCAGCAGTGCCCGCTTGAGCCGAGGCTCGGGCAAGAAAAGCAAATCCGCCTCGGGGGCTAGCGGGATGTGCTCGGGAAGCGTCTCCAGAAGAGCCATTCCGTTCGTATGCTAAGGTCCGGACCCGCCGGTTACACCATGCTTTCGCTGCTGACTGCTTCGCTCCTGGCATTCGTGCCCCTATCTCAAGAGCCCCCTACCCCGGCCCAGCCGGCCACCGAGGCCACTCAGGAGCCCGTTGAGCAGCCGGCGCCCAGCAAGCGAGCGAGCCGCCGCAAGCCTCAGATGGCCCCCAACGAGCCGGATGCGGCAGCATTCCTGGCCCAGTTGATCGAGAAGCAGCAAATCGAAGAAGACCTGCCTCCGGTGACTGCATTTCGCATGGAATTTAAACTGCGCGATTACAACCCGGACCGCGGCATGAACGAGCTTGATGTGCGCGTCGATTTCCGTTCGGCCGAGGCCCCGCGCCGCGATCAAGCGGTCGATGAGCAAGGCAATCCCTTGCAAGGCTTCGAAGAGATTCGCCTCACGGCCAACGATGCCTCCTTCAATGAGCAGGTCTCCAAGGGGCTCGATGCCGACGGCTATTGGCTGCGAGACGAGCAAGGCAAGCTGCTGACTCTTGAAGCCAAGGAGTACGCGAATGACCGCGAGACGATCGATCAGACCTTGGCTTTCTGCGAAGACTTTCTGCTGCTGTTCGATTTGGATCAGCTCCAGAAACGAGCGGGTGGACTCAAACTCCGCTCGACCGAGACCGAGACGATTCTGGCCGGAGACATGCTGCGCGGCCGCGAGATTTGGAAATTCCGCCTCGTGGTGATTCAGGGCGAGTCACTGCCCTCGCGTCTCGAACTCGCGCTGCCCGCGTCCGAGCGAGCCAAGTTCGAGGAGCAGAACGCTGAGCTTGAGCAGCAGGAAACTGCCGCAAAGCAGCCGAATCCAGCACCGCAGGGACTGACTTACTTCTTTGGCGACTGGGAAGCTCATGCGGGTCGCCTGCTGCCGCTCTACATCGATGAGTTTCATGGCGTCGTGACGCCGGAAACCTATCCACGCCGCGCGCTCAATGTGAAACGCTTCTTGTGGCGCGTGCCCGCCGAGATTCAAACTTGGCGCGGAGAAGATCGTTCGGCGTTGAAGACCGACTAAGCGTCGGCCCGATCAACGACGAGCACGGCCGCTACATGCGGCGATAGAAGGCCTTCTCGAGGTCTTCCAAGGACAAGAAGACGCGTACCGGTCGACCATGCGCACAGGTGCGGTCTTGCGGCAAGTGAGCACCCCGCTTGAGCAAGCCGGCCAGAGCATCGGCATCCAAACGATCGCCGGCCATCACCGCGCCACGACACGACATCGAGTGCAGCATTTCTTCGGCGATGCGGTCCGGAGTCGCGGCGCGATTCTCTTGTGCGATGTCGAGCAAATCGCGCACTAGCTTTTCGGGAACGAGGCGGGTCAAACGCGATGGCACGCTGCGAATCGCGACCGTGGTTTCGCCGAAGGCTTCAAGTTCGACTCCGAGTTTGGCAAAGACCTCGCTGTGCTTCACGAGAAGGTCTAACTCGGCCCGCCCGACATCGACGAGCGACGGCACCAACAAAGGCTGCGCGACGACCTTGCCCTGGCGCAGTTCGATACGCAGCTCTTCCAAATTGACGCGCTCATGCAGAGCATGCTGGTCAATGATTTCCATGCCGCCTTCGACCTCGCGCACCAGGAAGGTGTTGGCGACCGAAACCATCGGGCCCACGCTCGCCGAAGCTTCGGGGTTCCCCCATGGCAACCTGGATTCGGCAACCTGTTCCCCACGAAGGCCTGGCACTTCCGAGAAACCGCCTGAGGAATCAGAGCGACCGCTGGAACCAGTGTCGAGCGGCCGGAACTCGTGCGTCGACCCGCCCGGGCTGCCCCCAAGTCGGAAGCCTCCTGGCGCCGAGCCCGAGCTGGCACTCGCATCGCCTTGCTGGCCAATCGGCCCGAGCGATCGGGTCGACCAACGAGACCCGGCCAAGGTTTCTTGCAAGGCGCGTAAGACCGCACCAAAGACGAGGCGTTCGTCGCGAAAGCGGACTTCGGTCTTCTGCGGGTGCACGTTGACATCGACACGATCGGGAGAGATCGACAATGACAAGCAGAGGGTCGGGTAATGCCCAATCGGCACAAACTCACGCACCCCTTCGCGTACCGCGCGCAACAAGCGCGGGTCGCGCACCCACCGGCCATTCAGGAACAGATCCACGCGCCGTGCATCGCGGCGCGCCGATTCCGGCGGGCCAATGCGGCCTTCAAGACGCAGGGGACCCGATTGCCGAGCAACCGGCAACATGCGCCCGGCCAAGCCGACGCCGTAAACCGCAGCGCAACGCGCATCAAGGTCGGCATCCGGCGCAATCTCAAGCAGTTGCCTGCCATCGTGTTCCAGCCTGAACCCGACCCCCTCGTGGACCAGAGCCAGGCGTTCCACCCAAGCGGTACAGTGCGCGAGTTCGGTCGAAGAACGCTTCATGAACTTCAAGCGTGCCGGCAACTGCGCAAATAGATCCTCGACGATGATACGGGTGCCCGGGCTGCCTGCCGCAACACGTGGCCCTTCGACGCGACCGAAATCGACTTTGAGCCCGGAGGCATCGGATTGTTCTGGCGGCAAAGAAACGATCTCGAGCCGACTGACCGAGGCGATTGAAGCCAAGGCTTCGCCACGAAAACCCAAAGACGCTACCGCCTCCAAATCACCTGGCTCACGCAACTTCGAAGTCGCATGGGATCGCACCGCGAGCAGCAAGTCTTCGGCCAGAATGCCCTGGCCGTTGTCGCGAATCTCGATTCGCCGCATCCCGCCTTCACGAAGCAGGACCTCAATCCTTGTGGCACCCGCGTCGATTGCGTTTTCGACCAGTTCTTTGACCACACTGGCTGGGCGTTCCACCACCTCGCCCGCCGCAATCTGATCAATGACGATCGGATCGAGGGCGCGAATGCGAGTATGAGATGCGGAAGCGGAACCAGACACAGATGGAGGATGGGACACGATGCCGATCAAGCGCGGCGAGGAGTGCGGTGACAGCGCAACGCGAGGTATTCCAAGGCGCGAACTGGGTCGCCCCAGCCGTCCCGTTTGACATGGCAATCGGCTTCCCGCAAAGCGTCGAGCACATTGCTGAGGTGTGTGCTGTCGCAACTGCGCAGGCGAGTCTGCATGCGTTGGGCCGGAGGCCCGCCCGCGGCAACTCCTGCGGCCTTGCACGCGGCGGCAAACTCGAGGCCGGAATCGACTCCGGCGCGTACCGCGGCCGTTTGTAGGCGCTGTTTCGAGGCCACCGACAGGATCATTGAAAACGCGTCGCGCGGCGCAATGCGCTTGCCATCCCAAGCCCGCAAGCCACGGCGGCGAAGCTGACCGAGGCAGCGATACGCGCGCCGGCCATCGCCATCGAGCAAGGCATCGGCAAAATCAAAGGCACTGCCTTCGGCCGAGTGCGCTGCGACTTCGCGCACTTGCTCTTCGTCGACTCGATCCATGCCGAGTAGGCTGAAATGATCCAGCCCTTGCACCAGATCGGCGGGGCGTCCCCCAGTGAGCTGCACCAACGCCCCCGCCGCGCCGGAACCAAGGCGGAGCTTGCGCGCGCGCGCTTCGGCGAGCACAAACTGAGCCGCTTCGCTGGCATCAAGATCATGCGGACGCCACGGCGGCGGATCCGCATAGAGCTTGCGGAATCGTTCGACTCGCACCGAATCCACCGCCGACAGTGGCTTGACCACGCTGGTCATGTTGGCGCCCGGCGCTTCGATCAGCATGAGCACGGGTCCATCCGCCGCCTTCGCCGCATCGGCCAGCGTCTTGGCGAGGCGCTTGTGCTTCTTGAGTGCCTTGCCGGCGCGGGCAAAGAGCAGAACTCGTTCCCCGCCAAACAAGCCGGGGGCTCCGAGGAAGGAGTCGAGTGTCGCCAACTCGAAGTCCGGAGAACCTCCGTCGACTTCGAGCAGATCCAACTGTTGGTTCTCGCGCGCCCAGCGCCGTGCCGCCGCCAAGATCTTTTCAGCAAACCAAGGCTCTTCCTCGCCTCGTGCGGGCCCGAGCAACAACAGAGTGCGCGGCAACTCACCCGCTTCGGCTGCGGCAACCAGTTCGCGACAGACGGTGCCCGGGTCCGCCTTTTTCTTGGCGGCGCTCTTCGCAGGGGCACGGCGGGCAGCGCTCATCGAACCCAGCCTAACGCCGCCAACAGGCCACCGAAGTAGACCAATCCCACCCAGGAATTCACCGTGAAGAACGCCAGCGGGATGCGATCTTCGCGCCCGCCACGGACCAGGACATGCATGCTCACGAGCAAGCTCGCGCAGCCAGCCACCCCCAGGAAATACGGCCAGGCGAGTCCGGCGAAATGGCCCGCCGTCGCCCAACAGGCGACCGCAAACACAAACAGGAGCGCCGAAAGCAGGCGACTTCGATTCGCGCCGAGACGGGCAGGAATGGAGCGCAAACCCGCCCCACGATCGAAGGCGCGGTCTTGGAGGGAGTAGAGCAGGTCGAAGCCCGCCACCCAACTGACGACTCCGCCGCCAATCCAAAGGGGTAAACCCCAGCCAGGATGGAAGTCTTTTGCGATCGCCAACCATGCGCCACTCGGCGCGCAGGCCAGAGCCAGCCCGAGCCCAAAATGGCAGAGCAAAGTGAATCGTTTCAGCAGCGAATAGCCCAGCACCACGGCCAAGACGGGAAACGAGAGCCAGCCGCAAATCGGAGCGAGCAGGAAGCTTGCCGCGACAAACAGGGCGGCGTTAACCAAGGTAAAAAGCCAGGCAAAGCGCAAATCCAACGCGCCTGTCACCAACTCGCGATTCGCCGTGCGCGGATTCGCTGCGTCGAGGTCACGATCGACGATGCGATTGAAGGCCATCGCGGAGGAACGCGCGGCGATGGCAGCAAGCACGATCAAGCCGAGATCGAGCCAGGGTGGAAGACCGCCTGCCGCGAGCCATGCGCCGGACAATGCAAACGGTAAGGCGAACACACTGTGCTCGAAGCGAATCATCCGCAGCGTGCTCGCGAGTTTGCTCATGCGGGATCGACCCGTCCTCCATCCCAGGCTGCGACTCGATCTTGAGGAATCCCACACACCTGCAAGATCTTGGCGCAGACATGGTCCACTAGGTCTTCGATCGAGCTCGGGCGGTGATAGAAGCCAGGTGAGGCAGGCAGGATGGTCGCGCCCGCCCAGGCCAATGCACTCATGCGGTCCAGGTGCAGGCGCGAGAGTGGCGTCTCGCGCGGCACCAGCACCAGCTTGCGCCCCTCCTTGAGCGCGACCTGCGCGGCCCGTTCGGTCAGATTCGATGCTGAGCCAGCCGCAATGCCAGCCAACGTCGTCAGCGAACACGGAACCACCAAGACCACGGGTGGTCCAGAAGTACCGGAAGCCGGCCGTGCCCCGATGTCCTGATGCCGATGCAGGGTCACCAAGGAGGCGTCCTGCCCTTCGGCGAGCAGGTCCGCAGGATTGCCGCGGTAGCGGTGTTCCGTTTCTTCGTGCAAGACGCGCACCGCGGATGGGCTGACGATTAGATCGACCTCGATGCCCGCGGCAATCAGCATGCGCAGGGTGTGCACCGCGTAGAGCGAGCCGCTCGCCCCGCTGATGGCGAGGCAGACGCGCTGTGGAATGGGTTGGGTGCTGCTCATAGGCTCAGGAGAAAGTGTGCGTCATAGCTTGCATGTGCATAGGCCACCACAGCGAGACCTCGCCAAGAAAACAACAATCCAAGCACAACGCCGGCGACCGCTCGGAAGAGGAATGGCCCCGCGTCGAGTGCTGAGGAGTCGCCCAGCGCATGCGCAAGCGAGAAGGCAACCGCAGAGAGCACCAGAGCGGCACCGAAGGAGAAGGAGTCGGCTGCCTCGCGCGGGAAAAAGGTCTTCAGGAAGGCTGCGATCAGCACATAGAGCGCGCTCATCAAGCCGGCCCGGAACAGTAACTCTTCGTAGAGTCCGGCCCCAGCAGCCAAAGCCAGTCGTCCGTGCGCTTCTGAGAAACTGATCGCGAGCGGTTGCAACTGCGCCGAAACCATGGCCGTCAAAGCACTCAGCACGGGGCCAAGTGCGAGACCCCAGAGGATTCCTTCCACGCCCAGCAACAGCGCGCCTCCCCGCCAAGGGATGCGCCGCGCCTGGATTCGAAGCACAGCGAGGTAGACGCCGGCAGCAAGGCCGAGCGCGAGCAGCCAAGCCGCCCAAGGCCCAAGGAGCTGCAAGCCTCGTTCAATGACCGCATAGGCACCGGCGTCGGCTTTGCCACGTCCACTCAAGTGCAGCAGGCCCAGCGGCAAAAGCAGCAGGAAGGACACTGCGGGGTCTCGCCGCGCAACCCCGAGCTGTCGCCATTCACCGCGCTTCATCGTGCCTCCGCCTTTTTTGCGATCACGAGTCGCGCCACTCCGCCGGTTAAGGCTTCGTCCTCCACCTCGGCAAAGCCGGCTTCGACCACCCAATCTTGGAACTGCTGCGGGCTCGCGAAGGCTTCGACACTCTCGGGCAGATAGCGATAGGCGCCGGTGCGCCCAGCGCGCACGACCTTGGCGAGTAGAGGCAAGACGCGATGAAAGTAGAAGCGGAACAGCGTGCCCCAAACACGGTTCTCGATCGGGAAGAACTCCAGCACCGCGAGCTGACCGCCCGGGCGCAGCACTCGCGCGCACTCGCGGAGAGCTCGTTGCGGATCTTCGACGTTGCGGATGCCGAAGGAGATGGTGACTGCATCGAAACTGGCATCGCGATACGGCAAGGCCTGGGCATCGGCATTCGCCCAGTTCAACTGCAGCCCTGCATCACGCCCTTTGCCGAGAGCCAAGGGCAGCATCGGAAAGGTAAAGTCTGCGCCTTGCACGTGCACACCATCACGGGCGAACTCAAGCGCGACATCGCCGGTGCCACAACAAAGGTCGAGCAGGTCTTGGCCGGCCTGCAAGCCGAGCCGCCGGCGCATACGCCGCCGCCACCGACGATCGATCCCGAAGGACAGCATCCGGTTGAGGAAGTCGTATCGCGGAGCAATCTCCGCGAACATCGCCTGTACCTCGGCGCCTGGCGGTGCAGCCATGATCCGTGATTCTCTCAGTTCGCAGCCCCAGAAGAAAGAGGCAGGGCGGCCGCCGAAGCGACCGCCCTGCGAACGGACAGGCCAGCAGGCCTATTGACGCCAGTAGTGAGCGAGAACGCGCACGCCCGGCACCCGAATCGGGTCGACGAAGGCCGCCCCACTCTCCAGGTTGATGACGTCGACGAAGCCGTTGGCGTTCGCGACGAACAAGAAGCGTGGTTGGCTCACGTTGATGGTTCCGCCCAATCGCAGCATCGACTTACTCGAGTGCAGGATCTGCGAGCCACCGGTGTACTGCGAGCGCAGCGCGATCTGGTCACCCAGGTTGTCCATGTCGTCCAAGGCCAAGTCGACGATCGAGCCCGAGCTGATGACTCCGTCACCCCACTTGCGGTTGATCGTGAATTCCTTGGAGCGGAAGTTCGGGTCGGGCACAAAGGCATTCACCGAGAGCGAAATCGGGCCCGTTGGCGAAGACTTCAAGAAGACTTCCGCCACAGCACCTTGCGAACCCTCGCGGAATCCAACATAAGCACCGTGAGTCGGGCTGTTCGGGTTGGGTTGCAGAGCAGCAGCCGACGGGAAGCCCGCCTGACCAGCAACTTGCACCTGACCGATGAAGTCGTCGTAGCCGATGCCCTGTGGGCCGTCTGGGCCGGACTCGAAGACCGACATGCGACCGTCTTGCGAGACCACGTAGGCGTAGTACAAGCCGGTGAAGAAGCCGACACCCACGTCGCGGTTACTTACCGAAACCAGTCGCGGCTGCGAAACACCAGGAATGATCTTGCGGACTTCGAAGTCTGCCGTCGAGACGAAGGCGATCGAGTTGGTCAGTTCACAGACCACCAAGATGTCTTCATCGTCTGGCTGCCATACGATCTCGCCTGGACCACGGCCACGGCGGTTATCTACCTCGTCGATCAGCGGAACCTGCTTGATGACGGTGTGGAAGTTCTGCGAGAACGGGTTGGTATCGATCAGCGTGATCGTGCTGGTGCCACGGTTGGAGACCGCCAGCGTGTTCATGTCTGGCGACATCGCCATGTCAACCGGGTCGGAAACTGGAATCGTATCCAGGATCGTCATGCGGTTGCTGTTCAGAACGATGATCCGCTCGCTGAGCGTATCGACCACGTAAAGGAAGTGACCGACTTGCTGACGCAAGGTGAAGGTCGGGCAGAACTGGGCCGACGGAGCCGGACCGTAGAAGTTCACGCCGGTGTAGGTCGTCGAGCGAGTCAGCAGGCCCGAAGGACCTTTGCCACCCAGCACGCCGAATGGGTCACCGGTGACCAAACCGTTGGTTGCGAAGTTGCCGTCGCGGTTCTGGTCGCCGAAGGTCGGCTCTTCACCCTGAACGATGGGCGAGAAACAAGACGGCGAAAGCAGCAGACGCGGCGGGTTCGGGTGTGGTGCGTATTGAATGGCGTTGCCGACAATCCGCAGTGCACTCGCTGGGTGCAGTTGCAAAGCCGCACTCGCACAGTTGTTCAAACCGCCCGAGAGGCAGTCGAAGTTGTTGTAGATCAGGTCCAAAGGATGACCCAACATCATGTCGCTCACCGTGCCGAGGCCGGTGCCGTCAATCAGCTGCGTCGTCAACGAAGTGGTCTGAGCCAAAGTGAACGGGCCACGCGAGCCACCGGCAATCGTCGTGAAGTCACGACTGATCGGCGGGAACAAGTCCTGGACACCGAGGTTCGGGTTCCAGGGGAAGTAGCTGACGTCACCGTCGACCGGATCGCCGTTGGTGTTGTATTCCCGATCGTAAAGAGGGTTCAGGTCGTTGAAGGCCGGGTCACCGGTACCTTGACCAAAACCATCCAAGTCGAGTACTCGCATGCCCGAGGTGCTACCGCCGCCGTTCGATGCAGCGTAGATCGCGCCCGGAGCTACCGGAGCGTTGACCAAACCTGGGCAGCCAGAGCCCACCGTGAAGTCAATCTCGGTGGTGTCGACCGACAGAACATCGTCGTTTCCGAAGAGATCCTCGGGAGCGTTATGGAAGAAACGCACCGTGGCAGCCGAGGTCGCTCCCAGCGGGTCTTTGCCCGGGAAGTTGACGGTCGGCGTCACGACAAAGCTGGTGAAGTCGAACGGGCTGACCGGCAGAACCGTGTAAGGGATCTGAATGGTCGAACCAGGAGGAGGCGAACCAGCCGGTACCGGAGGCAGGAACTCAACCACGAACTCGTTGGAGAGCCCAGGAGGAATCAAGCCTGGAAGCGGCCCCATCGAGTGCGGTTGAACCGACTCGTCGAAGGACCAAGTGATGTCCGTATCACAAGCGACATCAACCGAGAGGTCGGCTGGAGTCGTGATCGGAGCGCCACCTGGCGACTCGCGCAGCAGCTGTGGTTCGGTGTTGTCGTTATCGACAATCGAGGTGGCCACACCCGTATCCGTGACGTAGCGACCCAGCGTGTCACGCACCGAATCGCCAATGACGATGCGGATGACTTTGCCCGTCGGCAGGGCTTCGTAAGTCGCAAGGTCGTCGTCGGTATCCACGACAAAGACCAAGGTGCGTGGGTTGATGAACTGCGCCGCGCCCTGGAATGCACCATTAGGAACCACAGGGCTGTCATCGGTGCCTGGGTAACCAATCGCCTCGTCGACGATGGCCTCGACGCGATCAGTCGCGTCATCGAGTGGCTGCACCCATTGCACCAGTTCCGGCGGGCTACCCGCATAAGTCGCGCCATTGATGAAGGCGCGTCCTTGCAGCGTTTCCGTTTCGCCGGTGACCTGGTCGACCGCGACGAAAGTCACAGCACCAGTCAGACCACTATTCACCGACGCGCCCGCACCCGAGGCGAGGATCGTGTCGATGTTGACCGAACGCGTGAACTCAACCGCAATGAAGTGGTTGGCCAGGTTACCGGCGACGTTCAAGGGTTCGATCGCACCCGTGGTCTCGTTTGTCCGCGTACGCCAAGTGGCGGGCGGCAAGATCGGATTGAGGTCAGAGGGCTTGGCGGCGATCAAGTCGTCAATCGATCGAATCTCGATCGGTTGCTGCGACGGAGATCCGTTCGGCTGCGGCTCAAAGATGACGTGCGGGAGCAAGCGGCCAAAGCCGTTGCCAACCGTCAAAATCGACATCTCATTCGACTTAGCAAACGGGTCCTTCGATTTGAAGTTGCCGCCGGGGCCACAAGCCGCCGCACTGAGTGCGACGCCAAGCACGCCAAGAGTGGTGAAGTTCTTCACAGTCATGCGTTTCCTGGGGGGAGGAACGGTAAACCCTGGAGGGATCGTCCTCTTACCTGGACGAGGGGCAACAATCATGCCATCCCGATTGCGCCTCGGCCACCTGGTTTTCGGGGCAATCAGCACAGGGGTTGTGCGATCTCGCACGCGCCTGCACCGGGCCAAGGCTCCATCCTAGAGGCACTCCCCTTCTCGGCAACGCCCGATTCGTGTTCTGATCATGGATTCTGCCCGCCATCCCGGGCAGAATGACGCAAATGGAAGGTCCATCCCCCTTCGCCCCAGCGGCAACGGCTCGCGGCGAGGAGGAGTTCGAGCGTGACCTCCGGCCCCGGAATCTTGACGAGTTCCTGGGTCAGGAGCGGCTGCTTGAGCCCCTCCGGCTGATGATCCAGGCTGCCCGCGAGCGCGGCGAGGTCTTGGAACACTTACTTTTCTCCGGTCTCCCAGGGCTGGGAAAGACCAGTTTGGCTTTCGCACTTGCGAAGGAACTTGGCTCGCCCCTCAAAGTGACCTCGGGCCCCGCGCTGGAACGGGCCAAGGACTTAGTAGGAATCCTTTCTCAGCTGGAACCCGGCTCCATCTTATTCATCGACGAGATCCACCGCTTGCCGCGCGTCGTCGAAGAGTACTTGTACGGAGCAATGGAACGATTCCAGATCGAGTTCACGCTCGATCAAGGAGTGCACGCCCGCTTGCTGAAGTTGGACATCCAACCCTTTACTCTGCTCGGCGCCACCACACGCGAGGCTCTACTCACCGCGGCGTTCCGTTCACGCTTTGGCCACGCCTTCCGCTTCGAGCCCTATTCCGGTGCAGCGCTTGGACAGGTCATCGAACGCTCCGCTCGCATCCTGGGTGTCGCGATTGAAGACGAAGCGCGTAGTTCCCTCGCGGCTCATGCGCGCGGGGTTCCGCGGATCGCCAATCGACTGCTGCGCCGTGCTCGCGATGTCGCGCAGGTCGAAAACGATCTGCACATCGACTTTGACGTGGTCAAGCGCACCTACGGCTTGTTGGGCATCGATGGCAACGGGCTTGAGCGCGCCGACCGACGCGTACTGGAATGTTTGGCTGCATCCGAAGGCAAGCCTCTCGGATTAAAGAGCCTTTCCGTCTCAACCGGCGAAGCCGAAGACACCATCGAAGATGTGATTGAACCTTGGTTGATTCGCCAGGGCTATCTGGCACGCACCCCTCAAGGTCGCGTGCTCCTGGAAGCCGGCCGCCTTGTCTTGGCAAGCGCATGAAGCGCAACGCGACTTCGGAATCGCCGTGGGCCCTGTTAGCCGGCATTGTCGCCGCGCTGGCTTTGGTGGCTTTTTTCTCGCGTGGCGATGGTCTCGATGCCGCGACCAAACAGCGTCCTCGTAACCCCTTGATCGAGGTTCACCTGCGCGACCTCGACCAGCGCGACCCGATCACCATCGATGTGGATGGCCTCTGGGAACTACGAACCGCCGACGGCACCTTCCTCGCGCGCGACACTGGCATGCGCGGCTGGCTTGAGCTACGCCCAGAAGAACTGTCGGTCGCCGGCTGGAAAGTCGAGAGCAATCACGTCGTCCTGCAAACGTTTGGCGACCAGGCCCTCGCGCTCGACACCTATCACTATCGCGGGCGACTGCATCTGCGCAAGATCCGTGAGAACGGCGAGACGCGACTTCAGCTCTCGCTTGAACTGCCGCTTGAAGACTATGTTCTGGGTGTCCTGATTGGCGAAATGTCGACGCAAATTTCCGGTGTCGACGCAGCCCTGCAGGCTCAAGCTATCGCAGCGCGCACCTATGTGATTTATCAACTCCGCCGCGGCCGCAAGATGATCCGATCGACGATTGCTGACCAACGCTTCCTTTCGACGGACTTTGAAACCGAAACCGCGCGCGAGGCTGTGCAGCAGACCACGGGCTTGGTTTTAAAACACGAAGGCAGGCTAGTACCCGCCTACTTCCACGCGGATTGCGGCGGCAGCACCGGCGATGCTCGTTTGCATGAGTTTGGCGACTCCGCCGTACTGCGTGCCGTACCCGATGTTGGCCCCGCCGGCCACTTGTCGGTGACGGACTCCTGGGATCGCATTGTTCCGCCGGAAAAACTCGATCGGATCGCCAAGGCTTGGGGCCTGGGCGAACATGCGCGCAGCTTGGACATCATGCAACGCGACGAATTTGGTCGCGTCGTCCGCGCTCAGTTCACCGGCGAGGAAGGCTCCCGTGCGGTCCCCGGCGATCGCATCCGCGCGGAACTCGGACTGCCTTCAGCTCTGATCACTTTGATCGGTGTTCTGCGGGATGGCAGCCTGCGCGTAGAAGGCGTGGGCAATGGGCACGGCATTGGGCTTTGCCAACTGGGCGCGCTGGCACAGGCACGCGCCGGCCGCGACGCACGCGCGATTCTGGCGCACTATTACCCTGGTGCGGAAATCGTGGTACTGCGCGACCCGATTCAACCCTAGCTCGTGAGTTTTCGTTTCGACCTTCATTCCGGGACCGCCACCGGTCCTCGCTTGGGCAGCTTGCACACGCCGCATGGCGCGATGCAGACCCCCGCATTCATGCCTGTCGCGACGCGCGGCATGATGCGCGGCATCATGCCCTCGCAACTCAAAGAGGCCGGCTCGCAGATGGTGCTGGCGAACTCATTTCACCTCTACTCGCGGCCCGGCGTGGAGTCGGTGCGCAAGCTTGGTGGTGTGCACGGCATGATGGCATGGGATCGCCCGATCCTGACCGACTCGGGAGGCTTTCAAGTATTCAGCTTGGGCGCGCTGGGCAAAGTGCATCCCGGCGGAGTGAAAGTGGAGCACCCGGTGCACGGCGGGTTGATTGACTGGACGCCGCAACTTGCCTTTGAAACGCAAGCGGCTTTGGCACCCGACATCGCAATGATTTTGGATGTCTGCCCGGCTGAGCCCCTCGATGAGAAGAAGTGCGCTGGCGCCGTCGAGCGCACCTTGGCTTGGGCGCGTACCCAACGTGATTTGCACGATGCACGCGGTGGCGCCGACTCCGGTCAAGCTCAGTTCGGCATCGTTCAAGGTGGAGTCTTCGAAGAACTGCGCGGCCGCTGCGCACAAGGGCTGGTCGATATGCAATTCGATGGCTACGCGATTGGTGGCGTCAGCGTTGGCGAAGGCCACGAGGCGATGATGCGCGGCGTCGAGCATTCGACACCGGTGCTTCCAGCCGACAAGGTGCGCTACTTGATGGGCGTGGGCACGCCTCAGGACTTGATTGAAGGGGTTGCGCGCGGCATCGACATTTTTGACTGCGTCTTTCCAACGCGAGCTGGCCGCTTCGGAACGGCCTTGACCGACACTGGTCGCTTGCATTTGCACAACGCGCAATTCAAAGACGACGATCAGGTCATCGATCCGGGTTGCACCTGCGCCGCGTGCCAAAGCGGCGTGCCGCGCGGCGCTCTGCGCGCAGGCTTCAAGTCCAAAGAACTGCTGCCCCCCATTCTGGTCAGCCTGCACAACCTGCATTACACGCACCTCTTGATGCAACGTATGCGGGAAGCAATTGCGGCAGACACCTTCGATACACTGCGGCAGCAAGTTCTGGCTGCCTATCTGCCTGAAAAAGTCGCAGACAAGTAACTTATGCTACTGGTCGATCGAGCTCGTGCGACGCCTCGACGGCCATCTCGAACTTGTGCATCCACTTCGGGAGAAACCCATCCAGTTCTTTCAACACGAAGATTCTCACCGAGCTGTTTCCCGATGGATCTTGATGCGGTGGATGCACTTCCTCTTTGATGAAGACAAGCGCGTGATTGGATTCCGCGCGACCGGCAACGGATTGAGCGACATCCTGTTTGAACGGAAGGAAGCCGGCGACTAGCCGGGCGAGCTAGGAACCGCTCGACTGCGCAGCCGCGATTTCGGCGAGTTCTTCCTCGCTCAGTTTCGACTGGAAGGTCATGACCAAGCCGCCGGGTGCGAGCAGCGAGTAGATGCGTTCGCCATGCGCAATCATCGGACCGTGCGGCGCCAGCCCTTGCGTTTTCGCGTGTGCCGCCACCGCATCCGCATCGTCAACTTCGACTTGAAGCATGATGCCGGCCGGCATGCCTTCGCCTTCGGGCCAGACTTCAATCCAGCTCTTGCCGGCGGCGAAGACACCGCCCTGGGGCGATTCCGGGTCGCCCGCCTTGAGTGGCTTGGCAACGCACGGAAAGCCTAACCCGAGGCCAAGAGTTTCGACCAGCTTGTCAGCTTCGGGCGAGATTGCGCAAAAACGAATGCCGAGGACTTCGACCATCCCCGGATTCTAACTGCTGCCGGTCGAACGCCAGCGCCGACTAGCGCGGTCGGCGCAGCGCCTGCACCGCGGTGGCTCCGACCCCAATTGCGATCAGGACCAGCCCGATCGCAAGCGCAAGCAGGAGATACTCGCCCTGGGCGCGGAAATCGCTGATTTTGAGCGAAAGGCTGAACAGCGTGATGGCGATCATGCCCACGGCTGGCAGGGCGAGCGGCCAGAAGTTGCGGCCTTTCTGACGCAGATAAACCGTCGCAGTGATCAGAGCAAGACCAGCAATCAGCTGGTTGGTGCTGCCAAACAACTGCCAAAGCACCAGGCCCGCCGGTTTGCCATCGACCTTGTAGGTCGCGAAGAAGGCGATCGCCCCGCAAGCGATCGCGGTCGCCAAGAAGCGATTCTGCAGCAGCAAGCCCCATGGCTTCAGCGCCGGCCGTTTTGCCAACGATGCGCCAATCTCTTCGACGTTAAAGCGCAGCAAGCGCGTCGCGGAATCCAAGGTGGTCAGAGCGAAGGACACCACCACCATGGCAACCAGCGTGATCGCCAAATCACTCGAGACACCGAGTTCTTCGATGAAGCTGGCCGAGCCACGAATGAAGACGCCGAGCTTGTCACCTAAGCCCTGCACCGCAGCCCAGTTCACATACAGCTTGGCCCAGGCTTCCTTGCCTCCCATCGAGCTTGTGCAGGCGAGCACGGCGATCAGCGCCAACAACGATTCAGCAATCATTCCGCCGTAGCCGAGTGGCCGTGCATCGGTCTCGCGATCGAGCTGCTTCGCCGTCGTGCCACTTGCGACCAAACTATGGAATCCACTTGCGGCGCCGCAAGCAATCGTAATGAACACGAACGGGAAGATTGGTGGAGCACCGACCGGGTTCGGATTGATCGCCGGAGCGTCGAACACCGGTCCCAAGAGGAAGAAGCCGGTGTACATCAAGATCAAGCCGACGACCAGCAACATCGAATTGAGAAAGTCGCGGGCCTGCAAGAGCAGCCAAACCGGGAGCACGCTGGCGGCATAGGCGTAGATCAAGAGGATCCAAACCCATTGCCCCGCGAGCGGCCAACTCGATGCATTCTCGACGCCGAGCGTCGGCCACTTGTACCCCAAAAAGATCAACCCCAGCAACAAGCCAAACGCAGGCAGCGTGACCCGCGCGAGCGGCAACTTCTTGACATACAGCAGGTAGCCCGCGCCCATCGCTAGCACCATCAATCCAGCGGATGGCATGACGACTTCCGGGAAGCTGGTCTTCGATGCCGAAAGATTGCTCGGCACGAAGTCCTCCCCCCACGAGAACAGAATGGTGATGACGTAGACGAAAACGCCCATTGCCAAGGCCACGCCGAAGAAGATTAGTGCCAGGAATAGGGCCTTTGCCTTCGGGCCAAGAATGTCCTCGCAGAGCGTGCCAATGCTCTTGCCTTCGTGCCGCGCCGAAAGCACCAAAGCTGAAAAGTCGTGCACGCAGCCGACCAAAATGGACCCGCCGACGACCCACAGCAGCGCCGGGAGCCAGCCCCAAAACACCGCAACCGCTGGGCCAAGCATCGGCGCCAATCCGGCAATCGAAGCGTAATGGTGGCCAAACAGCACGAGGGGCCGCGTCGGCACATAATCGATGCCGTCTTGATGTCGATGCGCTGGCGTGATCGCCGTCGCGTCGAGTTGGAAGACCTTCTTTGCAAGCCAGCCGCTATAGAAGCGATAACCCACCACATACGCCACCAGGGCAAACGCAGCGGCGACGGCAGCGGGCATCAATCAGGCGAGCAAGAACGAAGCGCGCAACCTATTCAGGTCGTGTATTGCGTGGCAGCACACGAATCTCTTCGAGCGAAACCACACCCTTTGCGTCGTCTTTGCCCGTTTTTCCCGTTTTGCGCCAAGCACCGCGCACCACGACTTCGCGGCCGAGGAAATCGCGGAGGTAAAAGCGGCCATCAAAACTATGCACCAGGACCTCGCGGTCGCCGCGGACAACGACGAAGGGAGTATCGGGATATTGGTGCGGCTTATGCACCAAGTGGCCGACCCAAGTCGCCTTGCCCTCACCCGAGATCGGCCCCTTCTTGGCCGCCTTTGCAAGCGTGCCGGTGGGCAACCCTTGCTTGACCTCCTCACGACGCGCGCGCGCCGTCATGGCCGAAGTATGGAATTTGCGCAGCGCATCGCAGCGCGTGAGACCTTGACGTGCGTCGCTAAGCAAGACCTGGTCTTTGGACTTGAGCAAAACCGCGCTGAAGATCATCTCGCAGTTCTCGAGTACGGCGGGCGCAAACATCTCAAGCTGCTCTGTCACCTCGAGCGCGTGCGCATCAAGGTTCTTCCGTGCGGTGATCACCGCAAGCGCCGGGTCCTCTTTGAGGACTTCCAAGCTCACCGCCGCATCGAGGACCGGGCTTCGCAGAGCTGCCGCTTCTGTTGCAACCGCTGCAGCTGGCTTTGCGGCTCCTTCGCTCGCGACGGCTGGAGCTTCACCTGGCTTCTTCGGCGGGGTGGGCCCCCCCGTGCCGGCGTCGACCGGAGGCTTGTTCGGTGTACCTGCATCGGCCACTTTGCCCGCATCCGCAGCGGGATCGACCGGAGCCTGAACCGGGACCGCACTTGCCAGCACGGCCTTGCGGCGCTTGCTCGCTTCGCTGTTCCACGAAGCCGTCCACCCGATCGGCGGTTTGGCGTCGATGGCGATTTGCTCAGTGAGCACCCATGCAGAAAGTTCCTCAGGTGCCAGCACCTTGAGCCAAGCATCCTTTTGATCCAGAACCGTCATCCCCCATTCGGTCGAAAGCTTGCCAACCGGATGCGAGTTTCCGCTGGTTGACGGCAAGGGCCGCGCACGCAGGCGCGAGGTCTTCGGGAAAACCATCCCGTCCTTCCAAGTGACGAAGTCGCCGTGCACCCAAACCTCAAGGCCGCCTGGGATCCGGACCTCGGACCAGGGCACTTCTTGGCGTACGACCTGCAGCAGGCTGCCCTCGGGCAGCTCGAGCATCATCGGCGTCTTGCGATCGAAGAAGGGACGAATCTGGGCGGACTGGCCCTTCTTGACCCGAGCAGATTGGATTTCAGCTTGTTGCGCGTCGCGGAGCGGCAGCGCGGGCAAGCTGAATGGCGCGACGGAAAAAGCCGGAGCGAAAGTGAGCAGGATGGCAAACATGGCGACGCAGGGGAGCGCTCAGTCTAGCCCTTGGAATGCTCGGAATCACCCCCCCAGCCGGGTCGGAGCCAAGGAATCCAAGAACTCGCTGCTAGACTGATCCGCAGCCCATGGAGTTGATTCTCGCTGTCCTCGCAGGTCTCGCCTTTGGCGCAGTTTGCGCCGTCTTGGTCGGCCGTGGACCGCGCCGAGAACTCGAGAATCGTGTCCAAGAAGCCGAGCAGCGAGCCCGGGAATTTGAGGCGAAACGCGAGACCGCCCAGGAAGAAGCGGCGGCGGCCCGCACCGCGCTCGCTTCGGCCGAGGCGGCACTCGCGGTCGAGCGCCAGAATGCCAGCGAGCAGCGCAAGCGCATGGATGCCCAGGCGCAGGAACACCGCGAACAGCTGCGTAAGCTCGGCGATGACCTGGGCAATAAGTTCAAGACCCATGCCGACGCAGCATTGAAGCAACAGGAATCCGGGTTTCTCGATCGAGCGGAGAAGAAGCTTCAGCCGTTTGAGAAGCAGCTCGAAGAGCTTCGTCTGTACACCACCGAGATCGAGAAGCAACGCCATCGCGACAAGGGCCAACTTCTTGAACATCTCGAATCACTCGGCAAAGCCACCAATCAGCTGCGCGGTCAATCGGAGTCCTTGGCCACGGCATTGCGTGGGTCAAGCTCGGCACGCGGCGAGTGGGGCGAAGTCAGCTTGCGGAATCTCGTCGAATTAGCGGGGATGTCTCAATACTGCGACTTCACCGAGCAAGAGGTCGCGTCGGATGGCCAGCGCCCCGACATGGTGATTACCTTGCCCGGCGGCGAGCGCATCCCCGTCGATGTGAAAGTCACGCTGACGGCGTTCCTGGACGGCATGGACGCCGAAACGGACGCCGAACGCGAAACCTATTTCCGTGCCCACAGTCGCAAGGTCCGCGAGCGCGCCAAGGACCTTTCGCGCAAGAGCTACTTTGATCAACTCGAGGGCAGCATTGACTATGTCGTCATGTTCATGCCCGGCGAGCAGTTCTTGGACGCGGCCATCCGTTACGACAAGAATCTCTTAGTCGATGCAACCCGTGACCGCGTGCTGATTTCGACCCCGGTCACCTTCCTCGCACTGCTGAAAACCGTGCAGTTAATCTGGCGCAACGAGGCCGCCGCCAAGAACGCGAAAGAGATTCTTTCCACAGCGCAAGAATTGCACCGGCGTGCCAGCAAGTTCAGCGAGCACCTGGCCTCCTTGGGCAAATCGCTCGGCATGGCTGTGGACCGGTACGAAAAGACCCGCTCGAGTTTCGAAAAGCGGCTCCTGCCGATGGGGAAACAACTCGAGAAGCTGTCAGTATCCGAGCAGCAAGGCCAGGGCATGCCCCTGCCCCAAGCCATCGACCCGCCCAGCAATCTGGACTAGGTCGGAACCCGTTCGATTCCGGTCCAATCGTGGTGCCATGCGGCCGCCGCCGATGCGCGACGTTCGCTTAGGCTGCCGGCTTCGCCGGCAGATGCGCTCACTTTGCGCGCATCGGCTGCGGCCGCTCCCCAAGAACTAGACGGATCGGCCAAATGCGGGCGGGCGCAGGCTTAGCCGCGCAGCTTATTGATCTTTGGCGTCTTCGGAGTCTTCTCGGCCCAATAGGCTCGAAAGTCCTCCTGCAGATTGGGGCCAAAAGCACGCTCGGCAATCTCAGCGAGCGTCTCGGGAGCAATCTTGTAAAGCCCCCCCTGTTCCGGGTGCGCGTCGTAGAGCGCCTGAATCTCGCTGTACATCCTGTGTAACTCTGCCGGCTTGGCGTCGAGAGCAAAGACGGCAAAGCCATAGGCCAAGTGAGCACGATCGTCGTCGTACGGGTTGCCCGGATAGTTCCACAGCTCTTGCAGATCGAGCTTAAGCACGACGTTCTTGGTCGCCACGCCGCGCCAGCCGTCATGCGAAACAGCGAGCACAAACTCGTCGCGATACCAGTTTGCCCAGATGCCGCCCAGCGCAATCTCTTCGGCTGCGCAAGCGATACCTTCGGCAAGTTGCAGCGGCGTAAAGCCATAGCGGCGATGCAGCTCGAGGTGCGCCGCGTTGTGCGCAATGGAATGGTCCATGCGCGCTTCGGCTTGGATCTTGACATTGTGGTAGTACACCGCAAGTCGAGCCGGATACAGCGTAAAGCCCGTGCCATTCTTGCAGGACTCGAGGAAGCCCTGATAGCGAGGAGCGATGGCGACCAGTTCGTCGATGATGCGCAGGTACAAATCCTCGTCTTGGATCATGTACAACTCGATCGGGTGGTCGTCGCGCTGCCAGACCTTGTTCTTGCCGGCTTCAAAAGGTCCAAAGCCCCAAGACATGGCTTGCAGAACTTCCTCGGTCGCCTTCATCGCTGCTTTGGGAGCGCGCGAGGACTTGAAGTCGGTGTGAAGGCGTAGCCGAGCCTTCTTACTCTCGCTGGTCTTCAGCTTGGCCTGCTTGTCGGCAAGCAATGTTTCCATCAGCGCGCGCACCTGGCGAGCCTCGGCCGCCAAGGGATGCTCGCGGACTTCCACCTGTTCGGTTTCCGGCGCCGGCTCGCTAGCGGGCAGTTGTCCGCCTTCTTGGCCTACAGCAGAAACTGAGGCGGCGGCGGACAAGATCAAGGCTAGGGCGTTGAGGCTGCGCATGGCAAAAAAGGAAACCCGCTCTACCCCTGCGGGTGGAGCGGGTTTCTCAGGAACTATCGGTCAATCGCCGCCGCCTTCCAAATGCACGCGGATGCGTTCTTCGAGTTTCTCGTTTTGCTCCAGAAGTTCAACGAGGAGTTCTTCCGTCTGCTCATTGCGATTCTTCTTGCCTCGCAATTCCTGTTGCAGCATGGTGATGCGTCGCGATTCTTCGATCAGTTTCCACAACTCGCTGCCTGGCTCGCGGTAGCGAACCAAGTCGCGAGTCTTCCGAATCAAGTCGCGCAGTTGCCGGACTTGTTCGTCTTCTGGCAGCTCAGCCACCAGCATCGCTGCGTCTGCCTCGAGCCGGTCGTAGCTATCGCCCCGCACGTGGTAGGAGCGGCGCAGGAACTCTGCGTACTGGCCAGCCACCGCAGCGAGCCGGAAATGGCTTGCCGTCTCGGCCCAATCGGATTGGATCTGACTTGCCTTCAAACTCCAGTTGCGTTCGACCACCGTCGGCTCCGCCGGTGCCTCCGCGCGATCGGCATCTGCGTCGGCCGGTGCAAGGATGCCCGACTTCTGAGCCGAAGCCAAGCTGAGTGCGAAAGCTGGATCGGGCTGCCAGCGCAAGCGCACCGTCGCCAAGTCTTGTTCCTCACTCGCGGTCGTCGCCTCGCGGGCTTCGGGAGCGAGCTCCAACTCGTACAGCGCCACGATCTCGTGACCGGCACCGACTTCGCCGGCGTCGACCGTGTTGTCCCGGAACTGTGCGTGGGTCAGGGAGCGGTTTTCGTAGCCGAGCTGGCGCCATTTCACGACGCGCACCGGATCAAACTCCACCTGAATCTTCACATCGCGCGCGACCGTCTGCATGGTGCCAGCAAACTCGTCGAGGAAGACGCGCTTCGCTTCTTCAAAGCCATCGACGTAGTGACAGCTTCCGTTGCCTTTGTTGGCCAGCTGTTCGAGGAAGACATCGTTGTGGTTGCCCATGCCAACGCCGATCGTCGTCAAGTCAACCTGACGCGCCGTGAAGTCGGCCACCTCTTCCAAGATGCGTTGCTGATCGGTTTGGCCGGTATTGGCCACTCCGTCGGAGGCGAGCACCAAACGATTAATGCCGCCGTCAATGAAGTTGCGATCGATCATTTCGTAGCCCAAGAACAAGCCTTCGGCCGCATTGGTCGACCCACCTGGGCTCAAAGTGCGCAGCGCCTCGCGCGCCACCCAGCGATCGCGCCCATGGATCGACTCTTGCACAATGTGACCATTGGTGTCGAAGCTCACGATGCCAATCTTGTCGTCGTCGCGCATCTGATCGAGCAACAGCTCGAGCGAACGCTGCACCAGGCCCAAACGATTCTGCTCACGCATCGAACCGGACTTGTCGACGACAAACACCACGTTCATCGGCAGGCGTTCTTCACGCGAAACCTCGATTGCCTTGACGCCGACGCGCAACAAGAGGTTGTCTGAGTTGGAACCATAGGGCGTTGGAGCTGTATCCAGCTGGACCGCAAAAATGTCATCTTGCGGTGCCACCAAGCCCTGATCAAAGTAGTTCACCACTTCCTCGGTGCGCACCGAAGCTCGCGGTGGAAGTTGGCCATTGCTCAGGTAGTTCCGGACCAAGGGATAACTGGCCGTGTCCACGTCGACGGCAAAGGTCGACAGATTGTCCTGCGCAGCAGGCACGAACGCGTTGTCCCCGTAATAGCGGAAGAACATATCGCGCGGCGACTCATTCTCGTGGATCGGACGCAGGTGCGTGATGATCTGACCGCGTTGGTGACGGCGACCGTATCCATCATGCAAGTATCCGATGCGACCGAGCTCCTGCTGCAGATCTTGAACATTCGCGGCATCGAGACCGAATAGTTCTTCACCGTAACTGGTCGTCAGCAAGCCAAGGTCAAACTGAGTCTGTGCTTGACCAGCGCTATCCAAGAAATACAGGCCTTCGCCGGAGGCTCGGCGTCGCTCGAGCGTTTCGCCGGCGAATCCGCCCCGCGTACGCGACTCAAGAGCGCGCAGGGAATCTTGGACCTTTGCCTCGACTTTGGCGTCGCCGCTCGGCTGCACCGACAGACCCGTCGAAGCTTCGGCGCGAGGTTGGACCGTGGCGCTACGCAGCCCTGGGGTCGATGGAGTTGCCGGAGTTGCCGGGGTACTTGGAGTGCCCGGCGTCGTCGGAGTCGGCGGAACCGAGTCTCCTGGACCACGGAAGGTTCCGCCGGAGACCGAACCTACAAATGGATCGAAGGAATCGAAGGCTGCTTCCCCCAGAATACTGGGATCGCCAAGAGCCTCTTTCACGACTTGGTCCGCCAATTTGGTTCGGGCCAAACGAGTTGAATCCGCGGCATTCCTTGCGGCCGATTCATCCAAGTAGCCAAGTTGAATCAATGCCTGACGTTCCGACTCCGAGAGTTCCAGTGTCGCCGCTGTCCCGGACGGGCTCTCTTCCGGCGGAGCAGGATCAGTCGCGCCCAATTCATATCCAATCTGGTTCAGGGCGTCACGATCAGCACCGCGCTTCAACGAGCTTTCATCATCCATGTAGCCCAAAGCGCTCGTCATCTCCCTCTCTGGAGCATCCGCTTCCAAACCGACCTCGGGTTGATCCATCCACGACTGCTGGTAGAAGACCACCCCTGCAGTCACGATCAATCCAGCGGCGGCAGCCCGCAACCAAGGGAACTGCAGCATCGGGGCAAAGTCCCGTTCGCTGGCATCTGGGCCAAGCGGGGCTCCTCCGCTGTGCGCAACCAAGGCTTCGGCGCGAAGCGCATCACGGCGCTCTCCGGAAAGTTGGCTGGGTCCCGCATCGACTGACGCTTGCCGCAGTAAATTCAGAGTGCCGCGCAGACTCTCCAGTTGCTCGGCTAGTGCGGGTTCATCGACCAAACGCTGTTCGAGATCCGCGCGCTCTTGAGGCGCGAGTTCATCAAACAGATAGGCAGAAAGAAGCTCCTCGGGACCACGCGGGCCCTCGGGCAGATCAAAATCGTGACGGTTGTCGTTCATCATTATCCCCCTAGATCGCTTGTGCAGCGCGCAGGCGCTCGGTGAGACGGTTCATGGCCTGATGCACCAACCAACCGACGGTCCCGGCCTTAATGCCGAGTACTTCGCCGATCTGGGTGTAGGACAGGCCTTGGTCAACCTTGAGACGCAGCGCCTCGCGTTCACGTTCAGGCAACAAATCAAGTTCACGCCGCAGTATGGCGGCGGTCTCCTGTTGCTCGCTCAGTCCGACCGGCGTGGGAGTCGGTTCGGGTTCTTGAACGCGTTCACGGCGTTGCATTTCGCGGGTTTCCATCTTGCGGGTGTCGTAAGCAAGGTTGCGGCAGACTCGGTAGAGCCACGGCCCGAGTGAGCTTTGGCTGCCGAGATCAGGCGCACTCCGGATGAGTCGCACGAAGGTCTCCTGCACCAGGTCCTCGGCGGCGGCTTGATCGCGCACGAAGCCACGAGCGAACCGCAAAAGCGGACCTTCAAAGCGCTCGACTAAAAAGTCAAGCGCGGTACTGTCACCCTGCCGAAAGGCTTCCAACAAGGTGGCGTCGGTTGCCTCCGACATCGAACTCACGCAGATTCAACGACGGCCCGTCTGGACCCTTGGGGAAAATGCCCGGAAGTTCCAGGCAAGCCACGATTATGCCGCAGGAAAGCCGTGACGCGCGAAGACCTCGTCCCGGAAATCAAGAATCTGACGCACATAAGCCCGTTTCTCGGTGTAACTCCCGGGATAAAAGCTGCGTTTGAAGCCATAGACCAAGAGGTGGGCCAAGGCACCCGGCTTGATCTTGAAGGCTTCGACTGCCTTTTGATACTCGGCCGTCACTGTGGTCCGCGAGACCAATCGATTATCCGTGCACAGGGTGACCGAGAGCCGCTCAGCCAGCATCTTGCGGAAGGGGTGCTTGCGCAGCTCGGAAATCACCGGCAAGGTCTGCAGATTCGAGGTCAAACAGACTTCCAAAGTAATCCGTCTCTCGGCAACAAAGCGAGCAAGGCGCTGCACATAGTCGCGCTTGTTCTTGATCCCGCGATCCTCGATCCGGCTTGCCTGAAACAGCCAAGTTCCGTGGCCGATGCGATCGGCGCGACAATCCGTGATCGCCTGAAAAATCGACTCGGGTCCATAGTCCTCGCCGGCGTGCACCGTCTTGCCGAGGAATGCTTCGTGAGCAAGTTCATAGGCGCGGCGGTGCCTCGAGGCAGGAAAGCCACGTTCGGGGCCCGCGAGGTCGATGCCTACCACCGGCAATCCCAGTTCATCGCGAGCACGAATCGCGCTGCGAACCACCGCTTCGCTGGCGATTCCGTAAATCTGTTCCCGCGGCAGATCCGAAGTCGCCGCGATCAGCTCTGCGTAGGTCGGAGAGAATCCTTCGGTAAAAAAGCGCATCGCGCAGACCAAGATGCCGGCTCGAAACGGCGGCTCTTTGCCTGACCGAATCGCCGGACGACCGTTGAACTCTTTTTCAGCACGCTCAATCCCGCGCGCGGTCGCCTTCAGGACATCCAAGACATCGAATCCCGGCCGCGCGCACAGCTGCGGCGCAAACCGAATCTCGATGTAGCGCACGCCTTCCTCTTGGCTATCCCGACATAACTCATAGCTGACGCGCTCGACGGCCTCGTTGTCGCGCATGACCGCGGTCGTGTAACCGAAGCCTTGCAAGTAGTCCGGGAGATCCTGGTACGACTCCTTGAAAACCTTCTTGTAAAGCCCCGCCGGACTCATCGCCGGTAGCTTGACCTTGCGCTCGCGAGCCAGTTCGACCAGAGTTTCCGGACGCAACGAGCCATCAAGATGGACATGCAAGTCCGTCTTGGGGAGTTCGCGCAGCAGCGCTTCGGTGATGCTCGGTCCGGCCATGGCTGCAAGCTTCGCGTTGCGCTAGCCCGCCCGCAACCATGCGCGCGTTTAGACTTGCCGGTCATGCCCGACGCCCGCGACGTCGATGCCCTTCACCACCCCTGGCTGCTGCCTTTCGAGCTCGTTGATACGTGCCCGGAAGGACCTGATGCGGTTTGGGCGGTGGTCCAAGAAGACGGTAACCTTTTGCGTGCAGCTGGGCCCTTTGCCCCTGCCATCGTTGCGCGCATTCATGGCGGCGAGCACGTCCTAGCAACCGAAGCTTGGGCCGACGAGGCAGCCGCTGCATTCCTTGCGGCGCAGCCCGAAAGCGAAGGGGCTTGGTTGATTCGCTTGGCCCGAACGAGCGCCGGGCAGCCGGAATGCCTGGTCCTGCGCGGCCCGGAACCGATCCGTGCTCGTCCGGCCCGCGATGAGGGTGTCGCATTGCTGATGGACTTTGGCCGCGTGCTTTGCCATTTTGACTACAGCTGGTTCGTTTGGGGCCACACCGCGGTTTTTGGCCATGAACCCGGCCCGGATGCGATCCTAGAAATCGAAGCCCTTCGCCCGTCCTTCGAAGCCGGAGATCTCGACGAGTCAACATTCTTTCAGCATTGCGCACGCCACCTCGGTTTGCTGGAAGCAGATCGCCGTCTGTTTGATGCTGCCTGGGCAAATATCCTGCGCATGCATCCCGACATGGATGCGTTGTTGCGGCGCGCCTTTGCGCAACCGGGCTGGACTGGCGTCATCGTCTCGAACATTGACCCGATTTTGGTTCGCGAGACGGTCCAGCGCTTTGACCTTCACGATGTGTTTGCGGACGGCGTTTTCTCGTACCAATCCGAGGTTCGCCCGAAGCATGAAGACGGCTCAATGTGGAAGCTCGCTCGCGAACGCTGCCGTCAGCGGATGGGCGCCGAGCCGCAACTCGTCATCGCGACCGATGACACACCGGCCAATCTGTTGACCGCCGCGGCAGAGCCTGGCATCGATGCGACGATCCGTTTCCACCATCCGTGGCAATGGCTCTATGAATTGGGCGCGCACGGCGCCTATCTGCCACGCACGCGCGAAACTCGGTCCGCATGAGCCTGCCTCCATTCCACCTCGCGATTCCGGTCCACGACATCGCCGCAGCGCGCGCGTTCTACGGGGATCTCCTCGGCTGCAGCGAAGGCCGAAGTGCCGCAGCCTGGGTCGACTTCAACTTGGCCGGCCATCAACTCGTCGCCCACCTGCATGCCGACATGCAGCCAGCCGAGTTGCATCGCAACGAAGTCGATGCACACGGAGTGCCGGTCCCCCATTTTGGCTTGGTGCTCGCGTGGGATGCTTGGCAGACTCTTGCGGACAAGCTACGCGCTGCCGAGATTGCCTTTGTCATCGAGCCCTATGTACGCTTCGCCGGAAAGGTGGGCGAGCAAGCCACGATGTTCTTGCTCGACCCTTCCGGGAATGCTCTGGAGTTCAAAGCATTCCGCGACCCATCGATGCTGTTCGCTCGATCAGGGCACGAAGATACTCAGTAGCTGAGTCAACGCGCCTTGTCCTGGTCCGGAGTACACCGCAGCCTGGAAATAAACGGTGTTCCCCGACCAAGCCGTCGGGAAGCGGAACGGGCTTTTTCCATAGCCTTCGCTGCCAAGCGCAAGCGGCTGTGTGCGCCCTCCCACGGCGAGATCCAAACCGGAAACGCCGAACGGGGTCTGCGTTGCGCCGGTTTGCGTGGACCAAGCGAAGACAGTTTGCGCGCCTGCCGTGCCGTGCACGCCAAACAGCCCTTGATTGGACTGAATCGACGCGCCACCCCATAGCAAGGGGTCAGGGCAAGACTGCTCATAGGTCCAGGCCGCTCCGCCGCCGACGTCGGCGACGAGGTATTCATAGGCCGCGTGCTCATCGCGCATTTCGGCGTCGAGGAAGGCGATCAACATCCGCCGGTGGACACGCTGTTGCTCGGCACCGGGCATCGGCTCGTCATTCGGCGGGTTATCGAGACAGCCCAGGTGCCCCATGCCCTGCACTTCGAAATACATGCGTCGACTTGCATCGCCTGCCCGGGTGTACCACTGCCTGACGGTTGAAGGCGGCACGATCGTGTCGACGCTGCCGCCGATCCAAAGGCCGGCACCCTCAAAGCTCGTCATATTGGCAGGTCCCGGTGCAGGGGACTCGGCTGCTTGCATGCCGAGGATCGCGCGCACGCGCGGTTCGATTCCGATCAAGTGCGAGAGTGCTCCTCCACCCATCGAATGCCCAATCGCAGCCCAATCTCCCACCAACCCCATGCCATACAACCACGAGGCTGGATTGCCGCTGCGATCTTCGAGCCACTGCAGCCCCGCGCGGGCGTCAACTGCGTAAGCCGGAATGTCCGGAAACAGCCCTTTTTCGGTATCGAGGTTGACCACGAGGTAGCCGTGCGAAGCCATGTGATTGGCCATGTGATCGAGTCCCGAAGCCGAACCAAGCCAGCCATGCATCAGGACAACTTGCTGATACGGCGCTCCGCTCAGATCGGGCGCCGCGTCGCGGGTTGCCGAAGTGGCTGGGTAGTGCACGCGCGCCGTGACCGTGCCCGCTCCATAGTTGGCATCCGTAAAACTGGCGAGGCGCCAACCAGCTTGGTATTCGCCGGGGTCTTCCGGCAGCTGAGCAGGAGCACCCGCAAATAGGGCAAGGGCGAGAGAGAAGAGGATCACTGGCTCTAGGGTACGCGATGAATGCTGGTAGGCTGCTTTTCCATGCGCGTTGCCTTGTGTCAGATCGCACCGGTATTCCTCGATCGGGATGCCACCCTCGATAAGGTTCTTGCCGCACTCGATGAGGCCGCACATGAAGGCGCGCAGCTCGCGGTCTTCGGCGAGGTCATGGTGCCCGGGTACCCGATCTGGCTCGCACGAACCGGCGGCGCGAGCTTTGACGATCCGCAGCAGAAGGCTTGGCACGCGCGCTATCTCGCCGAAGGAGTCGACATCGAGGCCGGCGACCTTGAGGCCGTGCAGGAAGCGGCGCGCCAGAGCGGCCTTGCGGTGGTCTTGGGGGTCGCCGAGCGACCTGCAGATCGCGGCGGCAACACGCTGTACTGCAGTTGCGTCACGATCGGACCGACGGGCGAAATCTGGTCGGTGCATCGCAAGCTGATGCCGACTTACGAAGAGCGCCTGGTCTGGGGCGTGGGTGATGGCCACGGCCTGCGTGTGCACGATCTCCACGGGTTCCGATTGGGCAGCCTCAATTGCTGGGAGAACTGGATGCCACTCGCGCGTCACGCCTTGCAAACCCAAGGCGAAACCTTGCATTGCGCGATCTGGCCGGGGCAGCTTGCCAACACCCAGGACATCACCCGATTCGCCGCGCGCGAAGGTCGCTCTTACGTGGTGTCGGTTGCCGCCCCTTTGCGCCTTTGCGACCTACCCGAAGACCTTCCGATGCGCGACTCGCTCGGACTTGATCCGCACGGCTGGATTCACAATGGCGGTTCCTGTGTGGCCTCGCCAGACGGAGAGTGGCTCTTGGAACCGATCATCGAATCCGAAGGCGTCTACTTCGCCGATCTCGAGCCGCAGCGTGTGCGCGAAGAACGCCAGAACTTCGATCCGGTCGGTCACTATTCCCGACCGGACGTCGTCAAGATGTCACTCAATCGCGAACGCCAAACTGTGCTCAGCGATCGCAACGCGATGCCCGATCGCGCTACCTCTTCGGACTAGAGCAGCGCTTCGATCGCGGCCGTCAACTCGTCTCCTAGCGGCGCGGTACGGGCGCCGAAGAACTGCACCGAATTGCCATCACGGTCGATGAGGTACTTTGCGAAGTTCCAATCGGGCAACTCACCCGTACGCGTGCCCAGCAGTGCATAGATCGGCGACTGATCTTCACCGGCCTTGACATTGACCTTTTCCATCATCGGGAAGCTGACGCCGTAGTTCTCTTCGCAGAATGCTGCGATCTCTTCCGGACTGCCTGGCTCTTGCCCCATGAACTGGTTGCATGGGAAGCCGACCACGACCAAGCCCTGCTCGCTGTACTTCTGATAGAGCGCCTGCAGATCCTCGTATTGCGGGGTTAGACCGCACTTGCTCGCGGTGTTGACGACGAGCACGACTTTGCCTTCAAACGCGGCAAGATCCTGCGGTTGACCGTCCAAGGTCTTGGTGTCCAACTCATAGAAGCTGACGCCTTCCCAGGACGCGAGAGTTTCCGCGTCTTGCGGGGCCGAATTCGAGCAAGCCGGGAGCAATCCGAGACCGAACACAAGAAGGAGGGAGGAGCGAAGCATGGAGTCTTTTGGGATCAACGGAAGAGTAGTTCCAAGGGTTTTCGTGCAGATGCCGCGCGAAAAATCCTTATGAGGGGAACATCAAAGCATGCACCATCGAGAGCAATTGTGCACACCCAAGCGCGGCCACCGTGCCCAGCACGTAACCGCCAATCGCGAGCAAGACGCCCACCGGAGCCAGAGCTGGGTGGAAGGCACTCGCCACAATCGGAGCCGAGGCCGCGCCACCGATATTCGCTTTCGAGCCGACTGCCAGGAAGAAGATCGGGGCACGCAAGCGCTTGCGAATCCACAGCAGAATGAGCACATGGAAAAGCATCCAGACGGCACCCACCAACAACATTCCTGTGTTATCCGGATTTAGGATGGCCGAAAATTCCGCCTTCGCTCCAATCGTTGTCACCAAGAGGTAAAGCATGACGCTACCCACCGCGGACGCGCCGCTGCCTTCCAAGTGGCGCAGCCGCGTAAAGCTCAGCGATAGGCCAACTGCGGTCACCAGGATGACCACCCAAGTGAAGCCCTTAATGATCTTGCCGACATCCGGAAGTAGCTTGGCGTCGAACACCAGCCAGTTCGCGATCGCCGTTGCCCCGAGCGCGATCGCCAGCATCGTCAACAGCGCGGGAAGATTGGTGGGACGGGCGACTTCCTCTTGATAGTCAGCCACTTGCTGACGTACGGCATCAATGCTGGAGCGGTCGGCTCCGATCGCGGCATCCATCTCCTTTTCGCGACCGGCAAAGAACAACAGGAATGCCATCCAAACATTCGCGATGATCACGTCGACCACGATCATCAATCCTTGGGTCGATGCCGTGGCACCCGTGGACTCGGCGAGCGCGGTGAAGTTGGCGCCACCGCCGATCCAAGAACCGGACAATGCCGCAAGTCCCTTCCAAGCTTGCTCTCCGAGCTCGGGGGGCACTAACTCAAAGCCCAAGAGATGCCCCCCGCCGACGACCAGGAAGTAGGCCAAGGGTCCGCCCAAGACAATCGCCGCGGTCGCGCCAACAAACAGCAAGACCGCGTTCCGGCCCAATCCGAGGATTCCTTTGATATCGACGGAGAGAGTGAGCAACACCAAGCTCGCTGGCAGGAAGACTCCTTTGACGAAGGTGTAGAGCGGGAAATCCGAGTCCGTCGGGATGACTCCAGTATTCGACAACAATGTCGGCACGAAATAACAGAACACCAGCAGTGGCAAGAATTTGAAGATCTTCTTGAACTGCGGGTGGGCATTCATGCCAAACAGCACCGCGAGAACCGCCAGCAGAATGGCGAGCACTCCCATTGGCGTCTCGTTGAATGCGGGTGCTTCGTCTTGAACGAGCGGAGCCTGCGCAAGCGCAGCGAGGGATTGCGTTCCGAACATGGTGGGGTTCACGACGTGCGTCGAATCAGCTCACGATAGAGTCGCGCACCCGCCTCTTGCGAGTTCTTGTCGATCCACTCGCCGCGCATGCGATCACCACCGACGGGATCTTTATGGGCCTGCAGGATATTGCCCGGGCCGACTAAGTAACGTTGCTGAGGTTGCCACTTGAAGTAGGGCAAGTCGGTCCCAAACGCGGCGACGCCACACGGATGATCCGGCAGCACATCGATGGGCTCGACTGGATCACTTGCAGCCGCCCTGTGCCAATCCAGGACAAGTTGCCCCGCCTCGGCCGCGCCGGGTGCATCAACCTCGGCGTCCTGGACGAGAACGCCAAAGGGTGCCAGCAACTCTTCGACCCGTGCGATCGTGGCGCGAGCCGGTTCAGAAAGCCGGTACATCAAGGAAGCGGTCGCCCGTCCAGGGACTTTGTTGAATGCGTCTCCGCCGGCCAACAGCGAGATGTTCAAGGTCGTGCCTTCGTCGCTATGCGCGCGCAGCCAAGGCGCGGTGCGCAGCGCTTCGAGCGCCGGCAGCAAGCGATTGACGGCCGAATCACAGACTTCCGGGTAACCGCTATGTCCTTCGGTGCCGCCGGCAGTGAGCCGCGCCGTCAACAGACCCTTCTGTGCACGCAAGAACTTGTTTTCGGTGGGCTCGCCAACGATCAAGACTTCTGGGTCCGGAAGTTCGCGGCCAGCGGCAATCGCACCGACGTGATCGGTCTCTTCGCCCACGACAAGCAGCAAGCCAAGCCCCTGCGTCCCGGCTGCACGCGCGTCTTCCATCGCCTCCAACATGGCCGCCAGAATGCCCTTGGTATCGCACGCGCCGCGCCCATAAAGCCGCTCGGTGTCTTCCTCGGGGCCGTAGGCTTCAGGCACGGTGTCCAAATGCGTGTTGAACATCAAGCGCGGCGTTTCGGTATCGAAACTCGCCAACAGATTGCGCCGCGCCCCAGCAACCGGAAGTTCCCGCACGGTCCAGCCGCGGTCCGGAAGCTCGCGCGCCAACCAAGCAGCCAACTCGCCTTCGCGCCCCGTGACGGAATCGATTGCGATCAGATCGCGTGTCCATTGGCGCATGCGGTCAAACTGCATGCCCGGAGCCTAGCAGCCCGTTCGCCTTGGCCGACGATCGCCTAGCGGAAGTCCGGCGGAGGCGGCATGCCCGGGCCACCCATCCCGGTCGGAGCAGGCCCCGTTTGCGATGCTTCCTGGGGCTGCACTTCCACGTGAGCCAGCGTGTGATTGGGGAAGGCGATCGGCTTATCGGCGAGCAAGACGCGGAAGGTATAGGTGCCGAATTCCTCGAATGGGAAGCTCGTGATGCGTACCGCGGCGCGCGCCTTCACGGATGGTTCCGGTAGCTCGACCGGAGGCATCTTCATGTTCAGTTCTTTGCCAGATGGCGAAAGCACTTGAATGCCGATGTCGTACTGACCTTCGCCGCCAGTCAGGCCAATCGCAACGGAGAAGATCGGCAAGCGCCCGGGCGCCTGTTGGGAATACAGCGAGTCGAACATGCCAACAAGACACATCTTGCCGGATTCGTCGCGAAAAGCGTTATCGCAGACGTGGATCCATTCCACGGTCGGGACGGGTTGAGCCATCGCGGCAGTTTAGCCGCGCCGATGCACCACGGTTGCTGCAGCTTGATCGGCGGGGAACAACAGAATCTCGGCAACGTTGACATGCTCCGGTTGCTGGGCAACCCAGAGCACCGAATCCGCAACATCGGCACCCGACAAGGGCGTCATGCCTTGATAAGTTTGATCCGCGCGCTTTGTGTCGCCGTGGAATCGCACCTGCGAGAATTCCGTGTTGACCAGCCCAGGATCGACCGTCGACACCTTGACGCCGGTCCCGTTCAAGTCGAGGCGCATGCCGGCCGTGATCGCTCCGACCGCGTGCTTGCTTGCGCAGTAGACCGCACCGTTTGGGTAAACCTCGCGCCCCGCGATCGACCCGATGTTGATCACATGACCTCGCCCGCGTGCCACCATGCCGGGAAGCACCGCGCGCGAAACGTAGAGCAAGCCCTGCACATTGGTTTGCAGCATTTCGTCCCAATCGTCGATCAGGCCTTCTTGGATTGGATCCAGTCCGCGCGACAATCCGGCGTTATTCAGCAGTAAATCGATCTTTGACCATTCTGCGGGCAAGCTCTCAAAGGCTGCACTCACCGCGTCACGGTCACGCACATCGAGCTGGAACGCATGTGCATCGACACCTCGGCTGGACAGACTGGCAACCAACTCGTGCAAGCGATCACTGCGGCGAGCACATACCAACAAGCGTGCACCCGCAGCAGCGAAGGCTTCCACACAGGCCGCGCCAATGCCCGAGCTCGCGCCGGTCACACAGACAATTTTTTCTTGCAGATTCATGCGTAGCTCAAGGAACGCGTATCACGTTTCTCGATCAAGAATGCGATGAACTCATCGACGGTCATGCTGCGTTGTTCCTTCTCGCCGTGGATGCGCAGGTTGACCTTGCCTTCCTCGACTTCACGACCACCGAAGACCGCCATGTAGGGGATCTTCTCAAGTTCGGCTTCCCGGACTCGTTTGCGCAGCGGGCCGTCGGGGCGCAGAACATTTCGGAATCCGGCCGCCTTCAGCCGCATGCAAAGATCGCTGCCGGCGTCGATCTGTTCGTCGGTAATCGGCAAGACCGCCGCAGTGATCGGCGCTAACCAAACCGGGAACCAGCCCGCAAAGTGCTCAATCAGGCCACCAACGAAGCGCTCAAACGACCCGTAGATGGCTCGGTGCACCATCACAGGCCGCTTGAGCTCGTTGTCTTTATCGTTGAACTGGATGTCAAAGCGCTCGGGAAGGTTGAAGTCCACCTGCACGGTCGGCCCCTGCCATTCGCGACCAAGCGCGTCCTTGATCTTGAAATCGATCTTCGGACCGTAGAAGACTCCTCCGCCCGGGTCATCTTCCAATCGCAATTCACGCCGGCCGGCGGCCTCGACCAAAGCCGAGATCGCGTGTTCCCATACCTCGTCCGTGCCGAGCGACTTCTCGGGACGGGTCGCAAGGTAGGCGGTGTATTCGTAACCGAAAGTCGAAAGGATGGTGTGGACCATCTCAAGCACACCAACAATCTCGTCAGAGAGCTGCTCAGGCGTGCAGAAGATGTGCGCGTCGTCCTGCGTAAAGCCACGCACGCGCAACATGCCATGCAGAGTTCCCGAAGGCTCGTAGCGGTGCACCGTGCCCAATTCGGCAAAGCGCAAAGGCAAGTCTCGATAGGAATGACGCCGCGAGTTAAAGATCGTGACGTGCCCTGGGCAGTTCATGGGTTTGACACGATGTGGGTGCTCATCGACCAGCATCGGCGCCCAAATCATGTCCGCATAGTTCTGCAGGTGCCCCGACTGCTTGAAGACCTGCTCGCCGGCGATCTGTGGCGTGTAGACCGGCCAGTAATCCGCCTCTTCGTGTAGCGACCACCACCACTCTTCCAAGCGACGGCGAGTGTGTGCGAGTTTCGGGTGCCAGAACACCAAGCCGGCACCAAAATCCGGGTGCAGTGAGAATAGGTCCTGCTCCCGCCCGATGCGGCGGTGGTCGCGCTTCTTGACCTCTTCCAAGTACTCCGTGTACTTCTTGAGATCCTTCTTATGCCACCACGCGGTGCCATAGATGCGCTGGAGCATCTGCTTGTCGGAGTCGCCTCGCCAGTAGGCGCCCGCCACGCTGGTCAGCTTGAAGGCGTCGGTGCGAATCTGCTTGGCACTCTCTACGTGCGGGCCTTCACAAAGATCCGACCAGGTGCCATGGTCATAGAAAGTGATGTCTTCCCCTTCCGGGATGTCATCAAGCAGTTCGACCTTGTAATCCTGTCTCGAAGCGCGCAAACGATCGGCCGCTTCTTCGCGCGTCATGCTGGAACAAGTGAACTCGCCTGCCTCGGCGAGCACTTTGCGCATTTCCTCCTCGATGGCCGGGAGGTCCTCGTCGTTCAACGGGCGCGGAAGCTCAAAGTCGTAGTAGAAACCGTGCTCAATCGGCGGACCGATCGCGACCTTGGCTTCAGGGAACAAGCGCAACACTGCGTCGGCCATGATGTGGCTGACGCTGTGCCGCAGGGCCGCGAGAGAAACGGGGCCCGATTGCGGTTCAAAGGGAAGGCTCATGTTTTGGTCCTCGGCCGGCCGTACCTGGGCCGTGCGAGAAGCCAGATTCTAGCGCCAAGCGCGGTCCGATCCCCCTCCGACCACGGGACTTCCACCGAAACCCCAGGGCCCGGCTTGTCGGGCTCTCCAAGTTTTTCGGATTTTTTGACTACCTCGGTAGAACTACCCGAGTAGTCTGAGGTCCTGCCCCGGGGCAATCCATGCGTCAGCGCTACCAACTTGGAGATCTTCAACTCGCCATCATGCGCGTGCTTTGGGCACGCGGCGAGGCTTCTGCCAGCGAGGTCCACGCCAGTCTGTTCGAAGAACGCGGCTTGGCCCCGACCACGATCGCGACGATGTTGCGCAAGATGGAAGATAAGGGGGTCGTCGAGCACCGCGCTCAAGGCCGCCAGTTCATCTACACCACCTGCATCGAAGAAGCCGACGTCCGAGAGGGCATGGTCGGCGACTTGGTCGAGCGCCTGTTCCGTGGCGATTCCACAGCCCTGGTCAATCATCTGATCGAAGCCGGTGGCCTGGATGCTCGCGAACTGGACGAGCTACGCGCCCGCTTGAGCCGCGGAGGACAGAAGTCATGATCGCTTGGCTGCTCGCATTCCTGCTCCACTCCAGCTTCTGGCTTGGCATGGCTTGGCTGTTCACCCGTGTGCGCCCGCAAATGCACCCGCGTGTCCGCGAGACTCTTTGGCATACCGCCCTGCTCGCGTGCTTGATCACACCCACCGCGCAGGTGCTTGCTCCGCAGGGGTCGGCTTCATTTTGGGCTGTGTCTCTTCCGAGTCCTTGGCTGCAGGCCGAGACCGCGCAAAGCCCAGAAGCAGCCCCGGCTCCCACTCCCGTGACGATTCCTGCCGATGTTCTGCGCGCCTTGCAGGCCGGCGAGATCGCGCTGCCGGAACGACCGACTCAAGTGGTCACGGAAGCCGGCCTTTTCGCCAGGCCCTGGACGCAATCAGAGATCCTGCGCGCGGCACTCTTGTGTTGGCTCGCCATCAGCAGCCTTCTCATTCTTCGCTACGCCGGGCGCTTGGCGGCGATGCGCCGTCGCATTTCCCCTCGCGATCTCGTTGAATCTGCACCTGAGCGCTGCGCACTCGACCAACTGGGTCGCCGAGCAGGCCTTGCTCGCCTTCCGCGACTCACCGAGAGCGAGAGCATTGGCTCGCCGCTGGCTTTGGGATTCGGCAAACGCGCCGAGATCTGCATTCCCGCGCGCGCCCTGCATGAACTGGACCACGATCAGTTCTGCGCCATGCTCGGTCATGAGGTCGCGCACCATATGCGCCGCGATCCGCTGCGCCTGCTTGGCTTGAACCTGCTCCAAGCCGTGTTCTTCTTCCAGCCGCTGTTCCGGGTTGCCAGCCGCCAGTTGCATCTTGCTGCCGAAGAGCAGTGCGATGCTTGGGGCGCCAGCCACCTCGAAGATCGCCTGGCGATGGCGCGCTGCTTGACGGAAGTTGCCGGTTGGGTGCTCCCCCAAGATCGTCGACTCTTGGTTGCCGGCATGGCACGACGCCGCTCACAACTTGGAGTGCGGGTTGAGCGATTGATGGATGACCGCAGCAGTTTCACCGCGCGTGGCGGCAGTGTTCGCGCGATCGGATCGGCCGCTGTGCTCGCCATGGCTCCTTGGCTCGCACCCAGCCTCGCACCCGCGACGGCTGCTGAAGCGAGTTTGACGCGCGAAGTCCGCGCACTCGCCCCCATCGAGGCCTTCGCCCAAGATCCTGTCGTGCAACGCGCACGCTCTCTGGAGCTTCCAGCCCATTATGAGCAGAGCTTGGCAGAGATCGAATCTGCTTTGCAAGAACTCGAGGCGACTTACCAACTCACGGTGGCCGAACTTGGGCCACTCTCCAGCAACGAACGGTACGCCGGAACGTTGGAACGCATGCAGCGCTCGCTTCAACTGCAGCGCAGCTCACTGACTGTCTTGCGCTACTTCTTCGCCGTGATCGCTTATGGCGAAGATCTGCTCAAGACCGGATTACCAGTCCGAAACACCACCAATCCAAACCCATCTGAATCTGATGAAATCTAGACTCATTCCAGGACTGCTCGGCGCAAGCATTGCGTTGTTCGGTAGCCCGGCTTTTGCGCAAGACGCGCCTGCTCCGAAAAAGCAGCAACGTGTTGTGATCAAGAATCAGTCCAAAGCGGACTCTGAGCTCCTGAAGAAAGCTGCGGAACTCAGCGCCAAAGCCAGCGAGCACGCTGCCAAGGGCGATACGGCCCTCGCGGCGAAGTACGCAGCCGAGGCTTCTGCCTTGCTGGAGAAGGCGCAAAAATCTGAACGCACCGTCCAGCGCGACGTCGCCCGCGATGTTGCTCGCTCTGATCGCGAAAACTCAAAGCGCGAGCGCGATGTCCGCGTGCGTGTCGAACGCGAAAAGTCCGACCGTAAAGCGAGTGATCGCGCGGATACGCAGGAACGCGATGTCCGCGTTCGCGTCGAGCGCGATGCTGCTGCCGTCAATTCTTGGGTGGAAGAACTCGCAAATGTGCAATCTGCGGAAGCACACGAGCAAGCGCTCCGTTCCTACGAGGAAGCCATGAAGCTGCACGAGCACGCGAACATCTTGCATGACGAGCGTGCTGAGTTACAGAGGCGCTACCTCAAGCTCAACTCCGAGCGCGGATTGCTTGAGCGCGCGCACGAGCACGGTGGGGAGGTCACGGAACACCTGATCCGCATTGCACCGCAACTTGAAGCACTCGAGAACGGCGAAATGCAGCTTCAGTTGCGTGCTCGTCTGGAAGACCTCTCGGAACTCGAGAACCTCAAGGTTGATCTCACTGATATGCAAGACGCTTGGGCTGTTCAGATTGGCGACCTAGCCGAGATCAAAGAGATGATCAAGTTCGCACCGGGTGTGGATTTCCCCGGCATGGAAGGACTCGATCTTGCCTCCATCGGCATTGACATGGCGGCCATCGAGTCCGGTGACGTGCAATCTTTTGCTTTCGCGATGCCGGGCGGCGAGGGCCAAAAAGGTGTCTGGTCGATGGCTCCGCAAGCGGGACAAGAAGATGGACATCAACGGTACATCCTCCGCACCAGCGAGCAGTGTGACTGCGAAGGCGAGTGCAAAGAAGACTGCCTGGAAGAAGCGATTCAAGGCCATGTCATGGGCTTGTTCTCCACGGAGGCACCGCATGGCGGCAAGTTTGACCGCAATCTCTTCGTTCCTGGCGAGTACACCGACCACGCACGCAATGTGCAGGTCTATGTGATGCCGGAAGGAAAGGAAGGCATGAATTGGACCTCAAAGAGTGACGGTTCTTTCGGCTGGACCACCGACCCCGGTGAGAAGCACGTCTTCGAATGGAAGAGCGATGCGAACCCATTCATGCACGAGAAAGACGTCGAGATCCATGGCGAGCACGACGTTCGTATTCTGCGCAGTGGCCAAGGTGGCGCGATCATCATCCATGGTGGCGATGGCGAACAGCACATCCACATCAACGGACACATGGCCATGCCAAGTCATGAGTGCACCGAGGACCACGAGGTTCATGTTCACGACGGCACCACCGAGTTGCACATGGGTCACTTTGCTCCGCAAGCGCCTCGTGCTCCGCAGGCACCGCGCGCTCCACAAGCCCCACGTGCTCCTCAGGCTCCACGGGCCATGCTGCGGCTCCCAAATCCACCGTCGGCTCCGCGCATCCAGTTGCGGAACCACGAGGGACAAGAGATTCGTGGTCGCGTGATCATCGACGGCGAGACGAATGAGTACACCTCGGACGGACAAAGCGATGTCTTGTTCGCACCGCGTGATGCATCGGCTCCGGCTCCAGTGAAGGTCAAGACCAAGAAGATGGAAGCAGAGAAACTGATTCAAGAGATGCGCGCAGAAATGGAAGCGCTCCGCCAAGAGCTCAGCGATCTGCGTCGTCAAATGAAGGATGACCCGCTGGTTCGTGCACAGCGCGACGCACGCTTGGAAGACGCGCGCGTCTGGCGTGCAACGATGACTCCTGTGGCTGACCGCAAGCGCGCCGGCCTCGGGTCTCGCTAAGCGATCAACCGCATTCGATCTCGGAGGGTCGAAGCATGGTGCCGGCCGCCCCCGCAACGGGGCGGCCGGTTTTCTTATTCAGCGGGTGCTTCCGGCCAAACCACCAGTTCGCGTTGCAGTTTGACGCCGAACTGACTTTCGACTTCAGATTCGATTCGCGACAGCAATGCCCGCGCCTGAGCGGCCGTGCCTCCGCCTTGATGAACGAGAAAGTTGGCATGCCTTTCCGAAACCATGATTCCACCTTCGCTCGCGCCCTTGAGACCTGCAGCGTCGATCAAACGCCCCGCGCTATCGCCTTCGGGGTTACGGAAGGCACAGCCAGCACTTGGCAAAGTGACCGGCTGGGTCTCATTCTTTCGCTTCAAATAAGCCTCTTGGCGCGCTTTCACGGCCATCGGCGTCTCGACGCGAAACTCAAGCTGCACTTCCAACACGATCGCACCGCGTAGATTGCCATGGCGGTAGCTCGGTTGCACTTCTTCGCGGGTGCGCGCAACGATTTCGCCACCAGGGAGCCACAGAGTGACCTCGCGGACTTGGTCCCAGATCCCCCAGCTTGGTGAGCCGGCGTTCATGGCCAAGGAACCGCCGACATGACCGGGCACACCGATCAACTCTTCCACGCCGGATAATCCGTGCTCGGCTGCGGCCCGCACCAACTGCTGGTTGGTCGCACCAGCCCAGCAACGCAAGGCATCTTCGCCATCACGGAAAATGCGCCGCATTGCGCCCGTGTGAATCACCGCGCCCGGCACTCCGGCATCGGGGGCCAGCACATTCGCGCCGCCACCGAGAATCCGGTACGGCACTCCATCTTCGTCGAGCTTGCTCAGCAGCTTCCAAAAGTCGTCCGGCGTGCGTGGCTCAAAGAAGAACTCAGCCGGGCCACCCAATTTGAGCGTGGTCCAGTTGGCGAGTGGTTCATCACGCCGCAGGGGCGCGATCTCAGCGTAAGCGTCGGGCGAAACGATCGACATCTCCGGCACCAAGGAAAAGGACGACATCGCCTGGCTCGACTTGTTCCGTCAGAGCACGCTCGGCGACGTCGAAGTCGTTGGCTAGACAAAGCGGGCGAGCCGCACGACGGGCGCGCAACTCGGGCTCAAGCTCGGCAACGCTCGCTTGCAACTCTTCCGGGTCACGCGCGCGGTAGATCTCGAGCAGGACCAAAGCGTCGGCATCATCGAGCGAGGGCGCGAATTGGTCGCGGTATGCGTGAAAACGCTGAGCCTGGTGCGGTTGGAAGACCGCGTGGATCCGTGCCTTTGGCCAGCACTCCTTAGCAGCCTGCAGAGTCGCGGCAACTTCGACAGGATGGTGCGCGTAATCGCTGACCAACAGAGCGCCCTGCCAACGACCGACCCTCTCCATGCGACGTGCGGCGCCCTGAAACCCTGCGAGCCCTTGGCGTACGCTGGCATCATCGAGTCCGAATCTCCTTAAGACGGCAGCGACGACGGCCGCATTCTTGCGATTGTGGGCACCTGGAAGTCCGAGTTGCCAATCATCCGGGATCGAAGCGGCCTGGTGCCAGGTGGCCTGGGTCGCCGTCGCGAGTTCAGCGGGGGCTTCCGGACCCGCTTCAATGCAGCCACCGGACGGAACCACGCCGAGGAACTGCTCGAAGGCTTGCATGACCTCCGGTAAGCCGCCCGGGTAGGTATCTGGATGCTCGGCGTCGACATTCAGCAGGGCGACGCTGGCTGGCCGAAGGTGGTGAAACGACCGAGCGTATTCACAACTCTCGAGGATTAACGGCAGCGCAGGGTCTCCCCAATCAGCCGAGTTTCCCAGCTGAGGAATGCCCGCGCCGACCAAGTATCCGACCGGAATCCCCGCCTCGCGCAGCGCCCAAGCCAACCACGCCGAGGTCGTGCTCTTGCCATGCGAACCGGCCACGGCGAGGACCGGACGAAGTCGCGAAATTTCGCCCAGCATTTCGGCGTAGAGCAGATCGCGCGCACCCGTCTCGCGCGCGGATTGCACGCCTGGATGATCAAGCGGTACCGCTGCGGAGCGCACCGTAATGGACACCGGCGGCGGAGCTTCGCCATCCGGCAGGAACCGCAGGCCAGCTCGAATCAAAGCATCATTGCTGGCGAGCCCGCCTCGATCCGAACCCCAAACCTGCCAACCGGCAGCCAAGAGAAAGCCAGCGATCCCGCGCACCCCGCACCCTCCGACGCCGGCCAAGAAGGCCGTGCGGCCGGCCGTGCCTGCCAAGGCGTCTAGGCTGGAGGAAAGCTGGCCCGTGGGGGTCGCGTGCATCGCCCTCAGCCTACGCCTTCGCAGCAGCGATTTCCTCAAGCAAGTCGGCAGCTGACTGCTGACCATCGGCTGGCGCCACCTGCTCCAGGTAGGCGGCCATGCGGCGACGCACCAAGGCGTCTGCCAGGGGCTCCAGAATCTGCGCGTCGTCGCCTGGATCGCGAGGGTCGACCAAGCGCACCCCAGGAATCAGCGCGCGCGCGTTGTGCTCTTGCTGCTTGTCCTTGTGATACGGATAGGGTGCGACGGCGGCGGGCAGCCGGTGCAACCAGAGTTCGGCCATCGTGGCCGCCCCACCGCGACAGAGCACGAAGTCTGCGGCGGAATAGGCTGCCCCCATGTCATGGCAGTGATCCAGAACGGCCGCGGAGAGGCCGGCACGCGTACAGGCTGCGCGCAACTCAGCCTGCTTGCCCGGCCCCGCAACGGCGAGCAGTTGCGCGCCCATCGCAGCCAACTCTGGAGCGAGGCGCGCGGCAGCCCGATTGAGATCTTGGGCACCCTGACTGCCCCCCATGACCAGCATCACAGCGCGGTCGGGAGCTAGCCCAAAGGCGGCCCGCGCCTGTTCCCGATCGATCGCCGCCAATGCGCTTCGGCCAATCGGGCCGATGCAACGCCCGCGCCGCAATTGGGCCGCCGTTTCCGGAAACAAAGTCAGCGTGTACCTAGCGAAGCGGTCGAGCAATTTGACCGATCGGCCGACGACGAAGTTGCCTTCTAGCGCAACCAAGGGCGCGCGCCCCGGAACCGCGAGCGCTGCCGTGGAACCCGCGCCACCCAGGGCGACCACGACGTCGGGGACAT
>JBDQJC010000021.1:0-44595 GCA_040264055.1 Planctomycetota bacterium | reverse complement strand
TGCCAAGACTGAAGTGCGCAAGAACGAGATGCGAGCCGTCGCGGTCAAGCGCCGACTCGCCGTACGCGACGGTCAGGCTCGCTTGCGGCCCGGAAACGACTGCATCGGGAATCACCACCCCGCCGGGGTATTGGTAGAGCGTGCCGCGCACCGGGATTCCGGTCACGAGATCGCTGGCTCCGAGCACCTCAGCGGTTGCCCCATCGACAGACAATCGAGCCTCACGCCAACGCAAGTCGATCAGCGCGGCATCGCCCTGGTCGGAATTGCGGTGCGAATACACCGCAGCGAATCTCCCTTCGGCCCAATTCGGGTCGCGTACCAAATCTGGGGTGACGGTGGCGATTTCCGTGTCGAGTTCGGGGTCGAGCACGAAGCCAGCCCGACCATCGCTATGGATGCGTTGCGCTGGGCCACCCGCTTCCACAGGCGCGCGTAGCAGTGCAGCTTCCAGCCTTCCGCGATGTTCGCCGGCATTCCGCCGCGCCCAGACCACCGCGAAGCAAGCTGTGCCATCGGCCGAGTCCGATGAACAATCCATCACATCGGGTTTACCGCAACCACGACCGAACTCGTCTTTCTGAGCCAAGACGAGCGTGGGACTCGGCTGCCAGGCGGCCAGGTCGGGGCCGAGGTAGCGGAAGTAAACCGCATGCACCTCCGCAGCGTCCGCTTTGGCCTGTTTGACCTGAAATGCCACAAGCACGTCGCCATTGCGAGCGCTCGCGACCGTTGCATGATCGGCATCACCCGTCGCCGCCCCTGGCCCAAGGGCGATCTCGACGAGCTTGCGATCCGCCATCAAGCGCTCGGTGCGCAGGCTTGCAGGGTCGACCGAACGACCGCAATTCGCAAGCAAAGCACAGGCGGCGAAAAGAAGAATGCGATCCATCCCGAGCAGGATAACCGGGCGCGGAACAACTCGATGAACCCACTCTGCCTGAACCAACTAACATGGCCATGCGGCGCTTTACCAGTGTTGCTTACGCATGGCTGCCTCTCCACGCACCGTCAATCTAACGCTTCTTGCCCTTTTGGCAGGAGTCGCTCTGCTCGTGGTGATGTTCCTTCCTGCAGAATCGCCTGAGCCAATCCAGGCGGTCGTACCAACCCAGGCCCAACAAGAGGAACCGGCTGAGTTGGCGGAGGTCGAGACTCATGCCGCGGATTCTGTTGATGCGGAAGCGAGCGAGCGCGTGGAAGCCGTGCCGGCAAAAACGGAACTGCCCCAGGCGTCCTTTGGAAGCTTCTCGATTCAGGTGCTCGATCTCGATGGAAGCCCGGCAGCTGGTGTGCTGGTTCGCTCCAGCCGCGGAGATCCGGCAATGGACTGGCGGCACCTGATGTACAGCCCGGGCAAGTCGGTGGAAACTTACACGGATGCGCAAGGCCGCGCCGAACTGCCTTTCCCGGACCCCGGTCCGCAAGCTGTCTTGATCGGCGCCCGCAAGCATCGGGCAAGCGCGATGGAACGCCGGGAACGCTCTGAGATTTCAAGCGAAGAAGCATGGGTGCTGCAACTCGAAGCCGTACCGAGCATGCTGGTGCGCCTACGGGACGCAGCGGGTCAACCGGTAGTCGGCCAGACGGTCAGTTGGTGGCAAGACCCGACACAGCTTGATCGCGCGCTGATGCAGATCGTTTCCGATCAGAACGGCGAGGCCAACTTCGATGATCTCGCTCGCCTCTCGCGCGGCGCCGCCTTGCTCGGAACTGGATTCGGCGTGGAAGGAGTCTTTGTCGAGCGTCCGCTGCGCATCGTGCAAGACTTTGAACTCAACCAAGGATTCATCGACTTGCACGTCCCCGAAACAGGCTCGATGCGGATTCGGGTTGGCTATGAAGATGGATCCCCGCTTGGCGACTCCATGTCATCGGCCATGTGCTTTCGCTTAGGGGAAGAGGCTCACGATGAGTACTTTCGGTGGCGTCGCGTCGACGGACAGTCCGTTCCCATCAAGGACGAGCTCGCCCTTTATGAGGTGGTCGAGATTGGTCAGTTCTGGCAGTTCGCAGTTCTTCCGCGTTACTTCGGAACGCCGATTGCCACGCAGTTCTTGGGGCCACGCCTTGCAGGGGAACGCGTCGAGCTGGAGTTTCTCTTGCCTCCCGACCCGATGGCGCGCCATCGCGTTCGGGTTCTTGACCCGAGTGGTCAACCAGCCAGCAAGTCAAAACTGCGCATCGAGGTCAGCATGTCCGGCAAGGGTAGCTCCAGCCATTTCGGCAGAAGCGGTACGACCGACGAGGACGGATACCTGGAATTCGACCTTCCATCCGTGACGACACCGGAATCTTGGACGCTCGACCTCAGCTTGAGCGAAGACGGGCGCGCTTGGAGATGGCAAGGCTCAGGCATCGCCACAACCGAATCACACAACCTTCCATCGGAAGTGCAGCTGCTTGAGATCCCGCGAATCGTTTCGGGCCTGGCCGTCTTCGCCGACGGGTCGATTCCCGACGGCTGGGTGCGCTATGGCCTGGGCGTGCGAGCGAGCGATAGCAACGAAGTCCGCAGCCATGACAGCTTCATGAATGTGGCGCGCAAACCGGGCACCTTTGACTTGCGTGCGAGTGACTTCCCCAGTGGGCAGGTTGTCTTGAGCGCGCGCTTGGGCGAGGTCACCTACTGGACGGATCTGGATGTCGCGTTGGGACAGGAAAACGTCACGATTGTGTTGCCGCATGTTGGCTCCTTCGCCGTTCGAGCCGGTGAGAACTCGCGCGAGCTATTTGCCAGACTTCACCACTACTTGATGCTGCCGAATATCGATCCGAGTCGATCCAAAGAACGCGATGTCTTCTCCTCGGAGTCGGTGCCGCGAGGCGATTCGTTCAAGGCGAGTCGGCTTCCGATTGCCGACGGGCATTCGCAGACTAGCCCCCTCGAAGCGCTTGCGGGCCCCATGCAATGGGCGGCAAAGGACTCGTTTCACCGCATCGTCTTTCACGAGGCTTTCGACCTTCCCGCCGAGAGCACGCGTGAAAATCCGCATCTCCGCACACTCCCACAGCTGCGGCTGCAGGGCTTCACCCTGCGCGTGCGCACCCAGAGCGGAGAGGTCCTGGCCCGCGCACACTCGAGCTTTGAACTGCCGAGTGGGTCCCGCGAGCACATTCTGATTCAGAACGGGGTGACAGACTTCGTTGCCGCTCAACTGCCCCCACCACTCAAGGTGCGTGCGAACGGATTTGTCGAACAAACGGTTTATTGGACAGGACCCGAGCTGGAGGTGGTCCTCCAACCCGAGTCCGAATGATGCTCTGCGCGCGCTTAGACCTTGAGCTTCTTCTCGTCGAGGTAGACCTCGCCGCCCTTCTCAGCGAACTCGGCTGACTTTTCAGCCATGCCTCTCTTGGCCGCCTCGCCGGTCGAGTAGCCGTGCTCGGCCGCGTAGGCCCGCACGTCTTCGGTGATCTTCATCGAGCAAAACTTCGGCCCACACATCGAACAGAAGTGCGCCACCTTGGCCGAATCGGCCGGCAGCGTTTCGTCGTGGTAAGCCCGTGCGGTGACCGGATCGAGCGCCAGGTTGAACTGGTCCTCCCAGCGGAACTCGAAACGCGCACGTGAAAGTGCGTCATCCCAATCGCGGGCACCCGGGTGCTGCTTGGCCAGGTCGGCGGCGTGCGCCGCGATCTTGTAGGTGATCACACCTTGCTTGACGTCATCGCGGTTCGGCAAACCCAGGTGTTCCTTCGGCGTGACGTAACACAGCATGGCTGTGCCGTACCAACCGATCTGCGCGGCACCGATGCCCGAAGTGATGTGGTCATAACCCGGTGCGATGTCGGTGACCAAGGGGCCCAAGGTGTAGAACGGAGCCTCGTAGCAATGTTCCAACTGCAAGTCCATATTCTCTTTGATCAGGTTCATCGGCACGTGGCCAGGGCCCTCGATCATGGTTTGCACATCGTGATCCCATGCGATCTTGGTCAGTTCGCCCAGGGCACGCAGCTCGCCGATTTGCGCTTCGTCATTGGCGTCGGCCGTGCAACCCGGACGCAAGCCATCACCCAAGCTAAAGGTGACGTCGTACTTCTTCATGACCTCGCAGATCCGTTCGAACTGCGTGTAGAGGAAGTTCTCTTCGTGGTAGGACAAGCACCACTTGGCCATGATCGCACCACCGCGCGAAACGATTCCGGTGACGCGCTCGGCGGTCATCGGAATGAAACGCAGCAAGACACCCGCGTGGATCGTGAAGTAGTCCACGCCCTGCTCGGCCTGCTCGTGCAGCGTTTCCAGGTACATCTCGATGTTGAGGTCTTCCGGCACGCCGTTGACCTTCTCGAGTGCTTGGTAGATCGGCACGGTGCCGATTGGCACCGAAGCATTGCGCATGATCCACTCGCGTGTTTCATGAATGTTCTCGCCGGTCGACAGGTCCATGACCGTGTCGCCGCCCCAGCGCGCCGCCCATTGCAGCTTCTCGACTTCCTCTTCAATTGAAGAGTGGGTCGCCGAGTTGCCAATGTTGGCGTTGATCTTGACCTTGAAGTTGCGACCGATGATGACCGGCTCGAGCTCAAGGTGGTTGATGTTCGCTGGGATGACCGCGCGGCCGGCCGCGATCTCGCTGCGCACAAACTCGGCTTCACAGCCCTCGCGGGCGGCCACAAACGCCATCTCTTCGGTGATCATTCCCTTGCGGGCGTAATGCATCTGCGAGAAGTTCTTGTCGCCACGATCGATGCGCCGCTGCACCCATTCCTTGCGCAGCTTGGCGATGCCGTCACGCGGGTCGATGCCCTGCGGGCCGGTCGAATCGTAGACGTCGAGGTGCTCGCCGTTGCTGAGGTGAATCCGCCGATGCGGCACCTGCAAGATCGTGCCCGTCGGTTCGTGCACGACCGCTTGCGTGATCTTCTCACTCTTCGGGAAGCACTCTTCGAAAGACGGGATGCGGCGAACTTCGCCGATTTCAGTTTGGTTCTTATTGCGGGACAGTTCCATGCTCTTTCCTCCGCCGGGGCTAACCGGATCAGGTTCAAGGGGTCTAATCTCAGGCACGCGAGCGACGCGCCACCCCCAGGCAGGTTTCTGCCGTCCGTAGGATTCGCGACGGCCGGCTGCCCGCAGTCTAGCGTCCGGTCAGAGTCGGCCGCATCAATCCGAAATAGGCCGAGTCTGCTAGCTTCGAGGAGCCTTTTCCAGCGCCCTCACCCACCGATGATCCGCTTCGCATTTGCCCTTCTTGCGCTCACCTTACTCGGCTCAGGCCCTCCGCCCGCGAAGACCCTGCGCCTGTTGGTCGAGTTGGAGCTCAGCGAGCTTCCGCCGGGCAAAGTCAATTATTCGGTGGCTTCCTACAAGCTGCAGGATCGCGCCCTGATGCAGGATTCGGCACGGATGTGGTTTCGCGGCGAATATGAAATCGCCAAACCACGCAAACTGAAGCTCGGTGAGACGGCGAAGCTCTCGCTCAAAGTCAGTGAGGCGCGCAATCTTTATCACCGCGTGGTCGTGTTCTTTGAAGCCGAAGATGGAAGCGAGGTCGCTCCAGAATCGGCGCATGGCGTGTTGCTTGGCTGGTCCGAGGCTTTCCAACTGGGCGACTTTGAAAGCTGGGAGAAGAAGTCCGGCTACTCGCAAATGCCGAAAGCCATCGCAGTCGGGGCTCCGATTGAAGTCAGTCTTGCGGCGAAGGCCGGCGGCGAATCACTCGAGGACAGCGGTTACCGTTATTGCTTCGAGGCGGCTGGTTTCGAAAGCGGTGCGCCCGTCGTGCGCCTATCGGGTGAAAGCAGTGAGCTGCAGCTCCGCTTCCTGCTGTCTCCACTACAAGCCCGTGCCCGCTGGGCATTCCGCGTCGAACGAACCGGCGGCGTGATTCGCCCGCAGAACTACCAATCGGGTCTTTTGCCGCGCTCGGGCCCGCTTACCCTCGAAGCTGACTTCAGTGCGCTCCCCGTCGCCCGTTTCCGTGCACTCCAGACCGACGGAAGCCCCGCGGTAAATGCGAGCGTGCAAGTCTCAGAAATCGAAGGCTTGCCAACACAGATGGGCAAGGACGACAACGCGGCTGGCAAGTTTGGCGCGGCTGCATCCACTTCGAAACGCGAGCCAGGTTGGAATTTCAGCGCTGCCTTTGACGCCGACGCCTCGGGGTTGGTCGATCCTCAAACGGATGAAACAGGGCTCGTGCAACTTGGCATTTTGAGTTGGCCACATGTGCGCCTCGATATTCAGGGAGCGGACGGAAGTAGTGCGTCGACCTTGGCACGAGCAAGTGAACTCACCGAGAAGTTTGAAGTGGTGTTGGGCGGCGAACCGGCAGCCTTGATCCCCGCCGATCATCCGGCCTGGAGCCGTTTAGCTGAATGGCGCAGCAAGAATCAGCTGCTGGATCTTGCATGGGTCCAAACCAACGGGATGCTCACCGGTAGCGCACTGCAACGCCAAGGCGGCACGCAAGCTGACATCGGGTCCCGTCAACCGCGCCCTAACGCCTTGCGCGCCGGCGAACCCGGTGCGTGGATCGTTTGCGCTTTAGTCGACGAAGGCGCACAACTGGCTTGGTATCTCGACATCTTCGCCCTGCACGGGCCGACCAGCATGCATCAACATCAGGTACCGGGCCCCCCGCCCTTGTCGCAGACCTCGATTCGACTCGGTTCGCTCGCGGGCCAAGGTTTCCCGTTCGGCGCCTGGATTGATGAAGAGGGGGAAATCGCGCACACCGAGCTTGCCTGGCCGCCCGATGCGGATGGTTTGTTCCGACCACTGGTGCTTTACGGAGTCCCCAAATCGGGCTGCGTGCTTTTCTACCCGACGACCGGCCCGAATAGCATCGTTTGGAATCAAGTCGAATTGAAAGAGACCGATTAAGAATCATGAGCGCGCGGCGTCGTTCCACTATCGCTTTCGCTGGACTGACCTCGCTGGCAATCTGCGCTTGGTGGGTGATGACTCAAGTAGCAGCGCCGGTTGACGCTAGTGAATCGCATCCGCCCGCGAGGAATGCGCCGCTACCGACCGAGCCTCTGAGTCCTCAGCCAATCGATGTGCCACATGATCTATTCAGCCAGGGAAAAGCACGCGATTTTGAGCCTCAACGTGTTGGGCTTGAGCTCGCCGAAGCGATTCATGTCGAAAACAGTGAAATCGGCTTCTACGGCAGGGTGGTTTCCCCGGAAGTCTCACCTGACCGATTCTGGGTCCGCCTCAATATCCTCAATCTCACGCACGCGTTTGAGCAGACATTTGATCCGAGTGACTACACGACTTGGGCGTTTGAAAACGGAATCATGCGTTCCCAAGCGAAGCGATTGAATGCCGATGGCTCCTTTTTGCTCTTAGGGCGGGACCCACCGCGGCTCCATCGTTCCCTGCGCCGCTACGCCATCGAGATTGCGATCGATCCGCCCGGTGATTCCTGGCCGCTGCTCGGCAAACAAGAACTCCTGCCGGTGGCGATGCATTGGGTCGGCGATGCCGATGCTGGCCAAATGCATGGGCCCCATGTAATTCGCGCGCAAGCCCCCTATCGCGTGAAGACGCGAGTCGTCTTGCACCCCGAGATGCGTTGGATGCACTCGGGCCTCCGTCTGCAAACGCGCCTTCTGCGCCCGGAGGAGCCACCGTCACCGTGGGATGGAATTGATCGCTTCCGATCGGACCGGCGTTTGGAATTCTCTGGCAGTCTGGCGACCGACATGGTTCATGAGTTCTACCTCAGCAGCGTCGGACCAAATTGGCAACTGCAACAGCGCGTCAGCATTCGTTCAGCCGAAGAAGAGCTCGGCCTTCCCGATTCCAGCCCTCCGGCATAGATCGAGGCAGACACCGAGATCCAACTTGCAGTCCCTGCGTTGGGATTCGCTGTTGCTCGATTCGAAGCATCGATTGCAGACCAGCCGCATCTTTCTGTTGCCTACTACAGGGAAGGTCAGCCACTTCACGCTTGGAGACACCTGCACACCGGCTCCGTTATGGAAGGCAACGATACCTTGAAGGGCCAAGGAGAAGACAGTCGAACGAACATCCCGAACATGTCGACTGCAGACGAAGTCTTTGAACTGCGCCATGGGCAGCTCTTCCAAGACAGTTCGGGTTACTGGTGCGCGTTGGGTTGGCTTCCGGTTGGGCAATACTCGATTGCTGTACGAGATGCGTTTCAGACGGGCGAGCGACTGGCAACTGGTGTCGATTTGCGAGTCGGAAGGATTGAGACCATCTCGATTGCGGACGAGAGCGGTTCGGCGCTCACTCAACTGAACTTCCCAGAAGGGTTCATCGATCGAGACGGCTTCGCCCTTTACGTTCTCGACGCTGAGGGAGAACTCCTTGTCTTTCCCGGCGCATTCAACGAAGCGTTTGATCTCGCGCGAACACAAGGCGATCCGCCGTGCCTGCCTTTACCAATGGGGGTTCGCTTTCTTTCCGCGTATGGCATTCCCCAAAACGGAGAGGTCGAGTTTTGCACTGCCGTCATTCCATCCGGCCCTGAATTCCCCGCCGCGGTTTCGATGCAGATCCTCCAAACGAGGGTAGAGCTTGACCTCAAAGGCATCGCCACAGTCGACGCTACTTACCTCTTACAAAGTCGAAGATCCGAAACATCGAACCAGGGCGGCGCGGGGATGCAAGCGTACCTTTTTGGAATGAAGGATCGCTGTGTCTTGCATGGGCTACCGCCCGGGGAGTACGTCCTGGAACGCCTTCCCACGATTGACCTTGAACTCGGCCCCGCCGCGGACGCGGATGCCGAGACCCGTCCGGAGCTGCTCGAGTTTCGAGTGGATTAGCGTGATCGTCTCGTCGGTGCGCTCCAGCGAGGCGCGCCACTCCACAGCGCTTCGAGATTCGCTCGGCCGCACCTAGAATGGTCGCATGAAGCGAATGCGCTGGCTTGGCTTGTTGCTGTTGTGTGCCTGTGGTCCAGGCGAATCAGAGGGGACCACTCTCGATTCAGGCACAAGTTCGAAGCAAGAACCCGCCGCCGTACAAGCGGAGGTGACTCCAAGGCCCGATGGCGTCTACCGCTTGATCGTGCGGGACCAGCGCATCGGCGACGCCCCCGCCCCCGATGGCTATCGCATCCTGCGCATGCCTCCGCGAATCGAAGATTTCCCACCCGGCGCGCAGGTCGATCGACGCGAGGTTGCCAAAGGGGTTTGGCGGCCTTATCCCGGCCCTGAACAGCCCCTGATCATCGATCTGAAGCCGACCCCGGAGGCGGTGCAAGACCGCTGGATGATCGTTGCTTACGCGCAGAACTCGCTGCACGATTTCCGGTACGCCGACAACGCGTTTCGTCGCGTCGAACTCGGCACCTCGCCGCAGTTCGAGCTCGATCCACTCGGCGGGGAGCGCGAACTGCTCGTCGAGGTTGAAGCCCCGCTACAAGTCCAGCCCAGCTTCGATTCCGCGAGCGAAGTGCAAGGGCCGTATCGCTTTGAGTTTAGTTATGGGCCGATTGCTGCGCCGCCCCGTGCCGTGCGCAGCGATTGGTCCGGAGAAGGCCCGCTGCCCTTCTTGATCTCGCGCTACGCACTTGGCCGCGAAGGCTATTTGACTCTCTTTCAAGCAGGTTGGCCGGATGAAGCCGTCTTGGGCCCCGTCGAATTCGAACTTGCCGAAGGCACCACCTTGGCGCAGATGCCTCGACCCATTCCGAGCGGTAGGATCCAACTGACGGTTTCACCCCGCGTGCAAAATGGCGAAGTCGAAGCCCCCTGGGCCGATGCGCAGGTCTTGGGGAGTTACCGCGATTCGCTCAACCGCTGGAGTTTTCGCGAGTTCGGATTTACTGGTCCTGGTGGATCCGTTGAACGCGATCGTGTGCAAGCCGGCCGCTATCGACTGAGCGCAAGACACCCCGACGGACGCATCTTGCTCGGCTGGATCCCCTTCGACGGCGATCCGCTGACTTCGGCGATCTCCGCTCCACCGATGCCCGAAACCGGATTGCTCACACTCAGCGATCTGCCGCCAGCCGAAGATTGGCAGGTCGAGGTTTGGTCATTCTGGGGTGGCCTCTTGGTTGGCCAGACGCGTGGTACTCCCGGGGAATCCATTACCCTGCCGCACGTCGGCGAAATGCGGCACCAAGCACTGGCCACGCGCTTTGCTCCCGACAGCGGCGACACGATCGCGTATCTCTACCTTGAGTGCGAATGGCACGAAGGATCCTGGCTCTTCCATGCCGCACCTACCGAGTTCTCGATTCAGAACTTTACGGATGACTTGGGCCTGGTCTTGCGCTTGCAACTCACGGAAGACGCCGAACCGCATCAAAATTTTCCGCCCGCGCGCTGGCAGATCGAAGCCGGCAAATCCGATGCGTTGGACCACTTTCCGATTCCATTCCGCGGCGGCCTCGAGGTACACGGCATGCACGAGGGGCAGTATGAAGCGGGAATCTGGGGGATTGAGCCGAGCACCGGACGGGTCGCTGAACTCGCAACGTTTTGGCCCGTTTCAGAAGCTGTCATCGACGACTAGATCATGCGTGCCTGGCCCGTTGCTCTGATTCTCGTCTTGCTCGGCCTGCTGAGCTGGGTGCTCTGGCTGAACCCGGAAGCGAATCCGATCGAAGTTCCTGGTGACTCAAGCGAAACGCAGACCGAGAACCGCGACGAAGCCAGCGTCGTTGCGAAACAAGTCGAATCGACCGGCGCACAGGTCAACCCGGACGCAATCGAGGCAGAGGCCCCCGCTCGCGATCAACGCGAGCAACTCCACGAAGAGTTGGAGGTCCGCGGAAGCGTGCTCGGGATGCTCGCCGAGCCCGTATTTGCGCGACTGGTCTATGTCAGCCGAGGCGAGATGGATGCGGCCGATTGGTTCCACCATCCCGGAATGGCATGGACGAAGCCCAAACCCGTCGAGGCCGATGGCAGCTTTGCTTTCCGGGGTGCCTACACCGACAGCTTTGCTAACCAAGACTGGCGAGTGGAGATTGGGATTGCCGCCCAGCAAAACGACGAGGCGCGAGGCTCGACGCCCTTACTCACTGTCGGTTGGAGCGGGTCCTTTGCGATCGAACGCGGCATCCCGGTCGAGCTGCCCGCGATTGAGGTATTCGAAGCGATCGAACTGGTCGTTCCCTTACACGATTGGCACTTGATCCCGAGCGACAGCGCTATTCAGCTCGAAGGCGAGTTCGAACGGCCCCCCGCATTCTGGACAGGTCAACCGATCGCAGCTTTCAAACCGTCTGAGGGGGCGCGTCTCACGAAGTCGATTCGCTTGTCGCCATGGCACGCCGGGCGCAAATTCCGCGTCAAGGCCGCTAGCGGCAACCTGAAACTGGATGAACCGGCCTACGGGGAGTGGATCACGCTGCAGCCCGGCCGCCACGAACTCTCCGCGTTGCATCCGGTGGCCGGCGGCATGCTCGAGATCTTCTTTCCCGAGAGTCGCTCTCTCTTCCCCGAAAAAGAGGGCGGATCTGGATTCACGGATCAGACTCAGATTCGCTTAGCGCGCTTTGATGCCAAACGCCGCACTTCCTTCGAAGCGCGATTCCTAGTCGATCCCGGAGCCTCGAAGGAACTTTACGACTCAAGCTGGGGTCTCGCTCCCGACCCTGGCGGCGCCTGGCAAGGCGACACCTACATCGCGCGGGTCGGATGGATCGAATCCGGGGCCTGGAGTCTCGCGGTCGAGGTCGCTCACCTTGGCCGAGTTGCCGAACCGGTATCAATCGAGATTGCTCCGTTCGATGTCACGCGCGTCACGATGCGCTGGCTCGAACCGGGCACGAAGATTCGCATTCTTCCGAGCCCAGCCGGGTTGAGCATGGATGACTATGTTCTTTCCACCTGGGCCACTCTGCCCAACGGAAAGGCCCATGTTTATCGATTCGGACTCGTCGAACAGTCGCCGCGTGAACTGCAGGTCCCGCCCGGAACGCGCACGATCTCCAGCGTCAGCCATTGGCACGGCGAACCCAAAGTCGTCGGCGGCCCGAGTTCTCGGTTGTCCTTTTACCGCGGCGAATTGAGCGAGCTGCGCAAGCCAAGTGCCGTGCAGGATGACCAAGCTGCCCAAGCCTTGCCCGAACTCGCGATCCACCGGGCAAACACATCCTTGGTGCTTGAGTTTCCGCTCGACACCAGCATCAAGGGCTATCACATGGGTGAGATTCGCGGCTTATCCGGCCAACTCGACCAGCACGCGATCACCTTTACCGTCAACCCCGGGCGCGCCATCGAGCTGGTTGGATTCCCACCCGGTTATTACGACGTGCGCTTGGCTCCAAACGAGCCGCTTGTTTCGGCCACAGAGTTCTTGCCCTGGCGCACGATTCAAATTCAAGCCGCTGCTGCGTCCGATGCGGCAACGGAATCCAACTCGCCGGATTCCGGTAAGGACAGGGAATAGAAAAAGGGCCATTCCCCCCTGAGAGAATGACCCTAGCGGAAGGCGAGCAGCGCCCGCCGACCAGAAGTCGGTGGATTAGCGAGGCAGCAAGACCGAATCGATGACGTGGATGACGCCGTTCGAAGTCTCGATGTCACTCATGACGACTTTCGCGTTGTTGACCATCAGCTGGCCGTTCTTGATCGCGATGCGGACTTTGCCGCCTTGCAGGGTCGCAGCAGCTTCCGCAGCCACGGCGTCCTTGGCGTAGACCCGACCGGACACGACGTGGTAGGTCAGGATCGCAGTCAGTTTGGCCTTGTTCTCAGGCTTGACCAAGCTTGCCACCGTGCCTTCAGGCAGCTTGGCGAAGGCGGCATCGGTCGGTGCGAAGACGGTGAAGGGACCATTGCCCTTGAGCGTTTCTACCAGGCCCGCTGCGCCGAGCGCGGCAGCCAAAGTCTTAAACGAACCGTTATTGACTGCGGTCGTGACAATGTCTTCAGTCGCCGGCAGGATCACACGGTCGATGACGTGAATGACGCCGTTCGAGCAGGCGATATCGGTCTTCAACACGGTGGCACCACCGACGCTGACACTGTCACCGAGCTCGATGCTCAAACGCTGGCCAGCCAAGCTGGTCGCACCGGTCAGATCGACCACCGAGGCGGCGCGGACATCGCCGGAGACCACGTGGTGCAGCAGAATGGTCTGCAGCAAGTCCTTGTTTTCCGGCTTCAGCAGGGAAGCAAGAGTCTCTTTCGGCAAAGCAGCGAAGGCTTCGTCGGTCGGCGCAAACACGGTGAAGGGGCCTTCGCCCTGCAGGGCGTCGACCAGATCTGCCGCGGTGAGAGCAGCAGCAAGTGTGTTGAAGGATCCAGCAGCAATCGCGGTTTCCACGATGTTCTTTTCGGGAGCGACTGGAGCAGATTCTTCCCCGGTGCCTGCGAACAGAGCGACAGGACCGACGAGGAGAGGGAGAGTGAGGAGCGGGTTCATGCCCTTCCTTTCGCCTCCCCGTCGCAGCCAGATACACTTTGTTCATGTTTTTTTATGAACAATTAGGCTCAGGGCCGTTTTCCGTCTGGATGGCAGCTGTAGCAAGCCAAAGTCTCGTAGGTCCAGCCGGGGACCCCCGCGTGCACCGCCTGCATCGGCAGGAATTCATGGGCGTGGCAATCCGTGCAGGTAAACACGGAGTAGTTCGGCTGGGCCTGATGGCATTCCGCGCAGGAAAGCCCGACATGGCGGCCTGAATCAATTGGGAAATCATGATCAAAACTGCCGTTGCCAAAGCTGTTGGTGTCGTGGCAGAGCTCACAGGTCGTCGGGTAGCCCTCGAGCTGGTGATTCGGGTTGGTCGTCGACAGGTAGTCCTGGAAATGACAATCCACGCAGCTGTCCACCGTCCCACCGTGGTCGAAGTTCGCCCCTCGCCACTGCGTCGTGCTGCTGTGGCAGAGCTCGCAGGTCGGCGGATAGCCCTCGAGCTGGTGATCCGGGTCACTGGTGCTCAAGTAATTCTGGAAGTGGCACTGCGCGCAATCTGTCGTCACCCCGGCATGGTCGAATTTCGCCGCACGCCAATCACTGGTCGCATGGCAGTCTTCGCAGGACTGCGGATAGCCCTCCGTCAGGTGATTGGGATCACTGGTGGTCAAGTAGTCTCCCAAGTGACAATCCACACAGGACTGGGTGATCCAACCATGGTCGAAGACGGCGCCAGCAAATTGGTTGACCCCATGGCAGCGATCGCAGGTCTGCGGGTAGCCGAAGCCTGCGTGGTCGGGTTCCTTCACGGTCAGGTACTCCTGCAAGTGACAGTCATTGCACTCGCCAGGGATCGGCCCGAACAAACCCGTTTCGTGGCAAGCTTCGCACGCAGTGCTGCCCCCATGCGCGCCGGTTAACGCAAAACCATCGTGCTGGAATCCTTGCTCGGTCCAAGTCGTCGGAACATGACAATCTTGACAATCTTGTACCCAGCCTTGCGCAAAGTGATCGGGCTCTAAGGCAACCGCCAGGTCGGACTGATGGCAAGCGATGCAATCCGTCGCAAGGGGCTCGATCGCGCCCGAACCAATCCCCGTGTGACAGCGATCGCAGCTCACCGCCGCGTGCGCGCCAAACAGCGGCATGCGCGTCAAGGCGTGCTCGGCGATCTGCCCTTCCGGTCGCCAATCGCCTTCGTCATGGCATTGCGCACAATCCGCTCCCAATCGCCCTTCGTGCACGTCGCCGTGGCAGCCCGCGCAGCCCTGGGCCGCGTAGTGCCCCACCGGGCCACGATCGTTATGGCAGCGCAAGCACTGCGCTTGTTCATGCGCTCCTCTCAGCGCGAAGCCCGTCTCGGCGAAATGGTCGAAATCCAGTTCATCTTTCAACTCCGTCCAACTCGCTGTGGTGTGACAAAGTGAGCAATCGCCCGGGAAGCTCTGATGCGGAACCACCGGGCCATGCCCGACCCACCAATCCTGAACCTCGTCCGCCGGATACTGCACGCACGCGAGCACCGTCAAGCCAGCGGCGAACAGACAAGCAAGGGCGAATCGAACCGAGGTAGACATCAGAATGACCGAGAACAATAGAGACTCAGGGATGGGTTGTTTTGCTCCGCACCAAATCGCCAAGCTGCGTCGACGCTCAAGCTCCAACCCGTACTCATGCTATGAAACCAATGCGCGCGTAACTCGTGCTCGGTGCTGGCGTCTCCCGAGTAGCGCTCGTCGTATCGAGCAGATTCGGCTTGCATACGCCAGCTCCCTGCCCAGGCGGGCAAGCTTTGATCCAGACGAATCCCCATGACGCGCGTGAACGAACCGTCATGCTGAAAGACGGCAAGACTGGTTCTCAATCGTTCGGCCAGGAAGTCATCCAGGTCCGCGCGCAGCTCGACGCCATTCCCATCGCGATCACGCGAGGACCAGTGATCCAGTCGCACGCGCAAGCGCAATCCGGGGCGCGCCTTCCACCAAGCCGAAACGTCGTAGCGCGTGGTGCGATCCGAGTACAGATCGAGCAGAGGGAAGCGCCCGGCTTGGAATCGCTGCAGGCTCGGATAGCGCCAGTGGCGTAACCCCAGGCTCGTGCCCCATTCTTGGCGATTCCAGTTCAACATCGAGTACGCCAAAGTCGGCTCGACTCCCGTGTCTTTGCCGACATCGCCGGAATCGTAGACATCGAGCCAAGCGGAGTTGCGCCATGCGAAGCCGCGTTGGATCCAATCCGTCTGCAGCAGAATCAACTGGCGATCCGACTGACCGTCGTGCCAAGTTTGCTGCAAGGCTGCGCCCCAGCGCAATCGAGCGTCGTCGAGTGTGGTCCCGCCGCGTTCATCCCGATAAAAAGCGGCCAGCTGGAAGTCATTGCCGGTTGTGAGCTCTTGGGTGGCTTCCGGGATCCAACCTGCACTCATGCCAACGCGCGCGCGATCAGGACGCCCCCATTGCAGCTCCAATCCGTCCAACAAGCCCAGCTCGGGGAATCCATGTTGCAGGAATCGACCGGCCTCAAGCCGCTGCGTTTCGTGACGATGCCCGCCCCGGCTGTACGAAGCGCGCTCCAAGCGTAGTGCCGCTTCGTTGTCCGCCCGCTCGCCTTCGGCATCCCAACTGCGGAAGTCGAACTCCAAGCGCAGCTGCAATCCTCCGCCATGCCCAAACAGGTTCTCGCCCTCGAGGTCGATGCCACTGCGCGCGAACACGCTGTGGCTGTGGCGAAACTCACGTTCCGCGCTGATATGCGCGCTGCTCCAGACGCGCCCGAGCCAGCGCTCGGGGCGTTGCTCGGGCCGCGTGCCCAACTGTTCTAGCAAAGGGCGATCTGGGTCTGCTTCCGGGGCTGGGGTCGTCCACACCGGTTCGGTTTCTGGAAGGGGCCCGGAGCGATCACGAAAGCCTCCGGCGCCATCCTCAGCGCTGCGGCGTCGCGCACTCGGCAACTCGATCTCGCCCGACGTGCCAATGTCCACCTCATTCTCGCCGGCCGGCCCCGGGACCAGGACCACCCAAGCCGTTCGCTCGGCAACACTCTGGACGCGGCCGAATCGTTCAGCACCTCCAAAGGGCCGCAACCGCACGCGATCACCTGGTTCCACACCCGCCTCTTTGCCACGGTCGACCTGCGCAAGCTGACCATTGACCGAAAGGACGCGAACCGCAACGGTCTCCTGACGACTTGAGCTTTGCAGTTGCGGGCTTGGTGTTGCAGCACTCGCAAGTGGTCCCACCAGCAGCCCGAACGCAGCGCAACCGATCCACCGATTCACTTGCCGCCTCCGCCGGATGGGCCGGGCAGGACGCTGTGGCAGTCTGCGCATGCGGTCCCGAGAGGTTTGTAGCGCACCGCGTTTCCACCGCCTTGGACTGGAGTCGGCACATGGCAGTCCGCACAGTTCAACTTGGCGTGCGTTGCGTCGAGATCAAAGCGCGTCGTGCTGTGGTCGAAACTCGGCAGGGTCCAGGCTTGCGCCTGCTCGTCGTGGCAGCTCAGGCAATCGGTCTTGCCCTTCTGAGCGAACTGCCCCAAGTGCGGATCGGCATGGCAATCGATGCAATTTCGCCCGGCTGCTCTTTCGTAGCTGCGGCCTCGCGCGGTCACTTGCTTGCGCTCGGTGTGGCAAGCATTGCATTGCGCGAGCGCGTGCTTGCCCTGCAAGGCAAAGCCGGTCCAAAATCCATGATCAAAGGCCCCGAGCGCGGCGGCTTGAAAACTTCGCGTTTCATGACAGCGCGCGCAGTCGCTGCGTCCGCGCACCTGAGTCGGCAAACCTTCGCGTGCGAAGACGCCATCATGCGGACTGGCATGGCAACTCACACAGCGGCTCGCGTCACCTGGATAGTGATCCGCGACGAAACCAAAGCTGCGGGGGCGTTCGCCTTCTCCGTGGCAGCTCGTGCAGGCGGCTTGTTGATGCGCGCCGTCCAGGGCAAATCCGGTCCACGCAGCATGGTCAAAGGCTTGGTGCAGCTGCTGAAACTCCGCGACGGTATGACACCGGTCACAGCCGATGCGTCCACGGAGTGACTGCGGCAAGTGCGGGGCGGCAAAAGCGTTGGCGTGCACATCGGCGTGACAGCCTTCGCAGCTTGCTGGATCCCCCGGGTGCAACGCAGCGACCCAGCCCAGGCGACGGCCGGTCTCATCGGGCAAGGCCGAGCGTGCGTGACAATCCTCACAGGATTCGGTGTCGTGCCCGAGTTCAAGCGCGAAGCCGGTCCAGCGCAGATGGTCAAAGGCCTTGAAGGGTTGGTCGAACTGACCCGCGTCGTGACAACGAGCACAGTTGCCGCCTGGGAAGTCGCCGAGTTCCGACTCCAATGCGGCAAACGCGCCGCGATGCGCATCATCGTGACAGGCTTCGCAGGCTTGTTGAGTGCCCCGGAAGATCCGGCAAGGTTCGGCGTGCTGCGCCAGCGCGCCAATTTGCTCCTTTGCCGGCAGTATTTCGTCATGGCAGGCTGCGCAGGCGACATTAGCGTGACTTTGCTTCAGCTCAAAACGCGTGTTCGCATGGGCAGCAACATCAAAGTTGTGCGGCTCGAAGCGGTCGTGATCGTGACAGGCTAGACATGACTTCTCTTGGTACGCCGCATGATCAAACTGCTGCTGGTGCACATCCTGATGACAGCTCGCACACTGGTCCGCCGCGCGACCTGGATAGGCATCGAGGAAGCTCTGCCCGGTCGAGCGAACATGGCATGCGCTGCACTCCAAGCCACTGTGCGGGGCATCCAAGTCAAATCCACTCGCCCCGTGCCAACCAGGCTCGAAGACCGGGTCGGTACCAACCCAACTCGGGTGTTGCTCGCTGTGGCAGAGCGCACAGCCGTCGCGCCCGGGGCGAGGCTCGAGAACGGGCAACTGCTTCCCTTGCAAGAACTCTTCCGTGTGCGGAGATTCATGACAAGTTGCGCAAGAACGCCACGGTCGTGCAGACGGATCCTGCCCGATCTTCGGATCGGATAATGCGGCAACCGAGTGGGCACTGCCATCTTCATGGCAATCCGCGCAACTCAGCCCTCCATGCGAATCATGCAAAGGGAAGCGAGAATCGTGCGGGAAGTGGCTGAGATCGTCGAATGCGTGCTCTTGACCATGACACTCTTGGCAGCTCCGTTTCATGGAGCCTTCGTGCACATCTTCGTGGCATTCGATGCAGGTCTGTGCCCGACCGAGGTAGCGCAGTTCTCCTTCGCCCAAGACTGCCTTGTCCGCATGCGGGTGACAATCCACACAGGTCAAGGAGTCGTGGCGGCCGTCAAGTTGATAGTCAATCGTGCTGTGGTCAAAGCCATCCGGCCCCGTCAATCCTGCGAGTCGGAAACTACGCGCACCACTTAGCTCAACATCGTGACCCAGGTGCTCGACATGACAGCTGCCGCAAAGCATGCGTTGCGCGGAGTCGATCTTGCCGTGCAATCCCGCGCTTTGATCCAACTGCTCGGCAATTGGAGCGTGGCAATCCAAGCATGCTTGCGCGAGTTGTGCCATTCCCGCAGCGCCGGCAAGATGACTCGGCCCGGTGCCATGACACGCGATGCAGTTTCTCCCTCCATCGAGTTCCGGGACCTGCGCGTGCACGGATGTCACCGGACCCGGACCGGTATCGCCCAAGTCCAAGCTCAACACGGTGACGACGACAGCCGCCGAGATCAGGGTCAAAAGGAATCGTGCGCCGGCGTTCATCCGCGTCCCCCGAGATCGGCGTAGCGCCAGCCAGCCCAGACATGAATCAGGACCAGTCCCACCACCAATAAGCTGACCCAACGGTGGAAGTACCGCCATCCAGCGAGCAGACTTCGAAGGTCGCCATAGTGCGCGGCAACCAAAGCGTTGCGATGTGCTTGCCGCGCCACTGCAAGGACTTCCTCCAGTTCCTGCGGGTGCAAATCGGCGACAATCCCACGCACACGGAGTCGACGCAGCGCCTGATGCAAATCACTTTGGGTGCGCAACAAGCCGCGCAGACTGCCGAGGAAGCCGCCACGCCAGCGCGCGCGATCCAAAAGCTGCGCGATCTCGGCGCGCGCTTGCTCGCCGAAGTCAGCGTGCACTTCAGACCATGCCTGGGTGCTCTCTTGCAGGCGCTGGCGCGCCTCTTCGAGCGCGAGCTCTCGCCCATTTGCTGCGCGCGGCACAAAAGAATAGAGGTAGCGACCCATCGCCCCGGTGATCACGAGAAAGATCAATCCCCAGAATGCTCGCCCACCCGGTGTGTCGCGGGGAACGAAGGCGGTATGGAAACAAGCGAAGATCAGCGCCAACAAGCCGGTTGCGACATGCACATTCATCCAATCACGCAGCTTGCCCCAACGCAGCGGAAAGGCCGGAGCACGACGCAGAAGATAAGCCAGATTGGCGAACATCATCGCGACGGCCGTCACGCCAGCGGCCAATCCGAAGCCATGCGCCGAATGCAACCACGTGTGTTCGCCTCGCTCGCGACGCGCAAGTAGGTCGGCCGAGTAATAGTCACGCCACAACCACCAAGCCAGGAACAAGGCCGCACCAGCAAGGGCTGCAACGACCAAAGCGAGTCGGAGCCCTGGGCCTTGTTCGACCGGCTGCACCTGCTCAGGCTGGGCCTCTGGATCAAAGGAGACCCCCGCTTGCGCGAGCATGGCAAAGGGCGGCTCGCCGCCGAGCATCAAGAAGACTTCATCGTTCGCGAGCACCGATTCCTGCCCATCTGCCATGCGCAGGCGCACGCTGTCTTCGTTGATCTCAAGCAGCTCGCTCTCAAAGTGCACTTGCACCTTGCCCTCTCGCATCGCTTCAAGAATGCGCAATTCATTGCGGGATCGCAGTCGGAAGAAGGCCTCGCGCCGATAAGACAGGTGCACCTCATTGCCGTCTTGCGCAGCCAGACCGAGCGCCGCTTCGATCGCGCTGTCTCCGCCACCGACCACGAGCAAGGAGCAATGCGTAAACGCTTGTGCGTCGATCAGAGAATAGGCGACCTTCAGGCGATCTTCGCCGGGTACCCCCAAACTGCGCGGAATGCCGCGCCGCCCCAGCGCCAAGACGACGTTGCGGGTTCGGAAGTCCCCGGAGCTGGTGCGCACTCGCGTGACTCCGCCAATTTCCGGCTCGATCGACTCGACCTGCACGCCCTCTTCGATCGGGAGCTGATACTCGGCCGCGAGATCCTGCCAAAGCTTCATGAGTTCTTCCTTGCGGTAGCCTCGCGCTTCGATGCAGCCACCTAAAGGAAGTTCCAGTTCTCGCGTCATCAGCAACTTCCGTCGCGGATAACGAGCGACGGTCCCGCCCAGCGTGTCGCGTTCGAGAGTGCGGAAGCGTAAGCCCAGGCGATGGGCCTCGAGTGATGCGGCAAGCCCTGCGGGCCCCGAGCCCACGATGATTAAATCGTCGACGGGAGCATCGGTCGCTTCCGGTGACAAAGCGCCAGCCGCGCGCACGCGCTCCGCCGCGGCCTGCACGGCGCGGCGGCCATGATCGACGGCGGTTCGAATCAACGCATAGCCCGTGACCTCTCCTGCCAGCCACAGACCTGGCCTTCCAACTGCTTGCAAATCGGCATCAAGCGCCGGTAGATCGTTGCGCTGCGAACGGTCGCCTAGGGTCAGCGCAATCGCGCCGACTGGACATTCTTCGGCACAGCGCCCGTGCCCGACACAGCGCGAGCCCTGCACGATGGTCGCTTGTCCGTGCACCACCGCGAGCACCCCTCCTTCCGGGCAGGCTCGAACACACGAGCCACAACCGATGCAGCGACTCCGGTCGATCCAGGGGTGCTCCAGCCTGGCTTCGAGTGCTCCTCGCTCACGAGCGTCCTGGCGCTGTCCCAGCAGGGAATGCATGCGCCGCCGCTCGTTACGCCAAACGACGTAGCCAGCGGCCGCCGCAGCCAAGACGAGGGCTGCGAGGATCAGATGGGTGGGAGACATGGGGAGCAAGCAGCCGAGGGCTCCCTGCACTCACCCATGCGCAGAGTTGAGGGGACTTCCCTCAGCAATTCTCAGCTTTTCGGGCCGGAAGAGAATCCATACTCCGCCCAGCGCTGCTCCACCTGCGATTGCATGGCATCTGACATCAGAATGACCTCGGGCCATTCGCGGTCAAAGCCTTCCTCGGGCCACTTGCGCGTCGCATCGATCCCGACTTTGCTGCCATAACAGAAGGCGCGACTTGCATGGTCGAGCACCTCGATCGGGCCCAACGTGAACTCAAGATCGCGCTGCGGATCGATGTTGTTCATGGTCCGCCATGCGACTTCGGAATCGTTGTGGATGTCGCAATCTTCGTCCACGACCACGATGATCTTGGTAAACATCGCCTGCCCTAGGCCCCAAATCGCGTTCATGATCTTGCGCGCGTGGCCTGGGTATGACTTCTTGATCTTCAGATACATCAAGTTGTGCGCGACCCCTTCAAACGGCATGCGATAGTCAATGATCTCAGGGAACTGCTTGCGCAACACCGGAAGCAGCAAGCGCTCGATGCCCTCGGTCATCCAGCAATCCTCCTGCGGAGGACGCCCGACCAATGTCGTGTGGTAGATCGGGTTCTTGCGCATCGTCACGCACTCGACGCGAAAGACCGGATAATCATCGGCCAAGCTATAGAAACCGGTGTGATCTCCGAACGGGCCTTCACGACGCAGTTCGTTCGGGTCGACGTAGCCTTCCAACACAATTTCGGCCGTCGCCGGAACTTCCAGGGGCACGGAAACACACGGCACCAAAGGCACGCCCTTTTGGCGAATGAAGCCGGCGATCAACAACTCGTCAATGTCGGGCGGAGCCGGAACCACACTGGCAAAACAGGTTGCAGGATCTGCGCCGATGACCACCGCCACCGGGATCTTCTCTCCGCGCGCCACGGCCTTGCCGAGATGCCGTTTGGCATCTTTATGCATATGGGTATGAAAGCCGGTCTCGTTCTTTGAGAAGACCTGCAAGCGGTAGGTGCCGAGATTGCGTTTTCCGCTTTCAGGATCGTGCGTGACACACAAAGGAAAGGTCACAAAAGGACCCCCATCGTCCGGCCAAGTTGTGAGCACCGGAATCTTGCCTAGGTCAACTTCGTCGCCACGCCAAATAACTTCCTGACACGGCGCGCTCGAGACCTTTTTCGGGAAGATCTTTCCAATCGCGGCCAGCTTCGGAAGCATCTTCAACTTGCCAAGCAATCCCTCGGGCGGGGCCTGATCCAACAGGTCTTCCAAACGCTGCGCATGCTCTTCGATGCTATCCACACCGAGCGACAGTCCCATGCGTCGACGCGACCCAAAGGCGTTGACAAAGACCGGCATCTCGCTGCCCATCACGTTTTCAAAAAGCAAGGCCTGATTGGCCGCCCCTTGTTCTTTCGAAACGCGATCCACGATCGCCGAAATCTCGAGTTTCGGGTCAACGGGGGCGGAAATGCGGCGAAGCTCGCCAGCGGCTTCCAGCACCTCGATCCAATCACGCAGGCTGTCGATTGCCATGGCCTCCCGTTGTAGGCCCCGCGCAGCAGACTCACAAGGAATCCAGGCCGGAATCGGCTCAATCGGCCTAGGCGCGCTTGCGTTCTTCGCCTACTTCGGCCACCCAGCGCTGCAGAGCCTCGGCGAGCTGGCGCGGATCAACCGGCTTCGATAGGTAGTCGTCCATGCCGGCAACCAGACCGCGCATTTCATCGCCTTCCATTGCATTGGCCGTCAATGCGATGATCGGGACTTCGCCAGCCCGCCCAGAAAGCTGTCGGATTGCGCGGGTTGCCTCATAGCCATCGAGTAATGGCATCTGGCAGTCCATCAGCACTGCCGCGACTCCGCCGCGCTCGACCAATTCAACAGCCTCGCGGCCGTTCTCGGCGAGCAAGACCCGGTAGCCAAGTCGTTCCAGCATGCGCGAGGCCAGCTTGCGATTGGTCGCGTTGTCTTCGGCAACCACCACCGCCTTTGTATTCGGCTCGGCAACGCGCAACTCGGCATAGGGATTCGCGTCCGGCGCAGGTTCGGCGGTAGGCGTCGGCTCGGGCTCGACCAGCTCTTCCGCGATAGCAAACTCAAGTTCGAAGCGGAACACGCTGCCTTGATCCACGGTGCTTTCGACGAAAATTTCCCCGCCCATCAAACGCACCAATCGCTGCGAGATCGCGAGGCCGAGCCCGGTTCCCCCAAAGCTCCTCGTGACAGATAAGTCCCCTTGCGTAAAGGACTCAAACAACAAGGAGCGCATCGACTCGTCGATACCGATTCCGGTGTCTTCCACGGCAACCTGAATTTGACAGCGGGAGAGACCGCTTCGGATGCTCGATTGGCTTCCGATCCGCACGATCACTCCACCCTTCTGGGTGAACTTGATCGCGTTGCTGATGAGGTGCTTCAGCACCTGACGGATGCGTCGCGCGTCGCCATGCAACGCAGCGGGGAGTTTCTCTTCAAAGAGGACTTGCAGGCATAAGCCCTTCTCTTCCGCCTGCGACATCGACTGTTCACACAGCTCACGCACGAGGGCTTCCGGATCGAATCGCCCGGTTTCCAACTCGAATTTTCCGGACTCCAGCTTGGAGAAGTCCAAGACATCTTCGACGATCCCCATGAGCGCGCGCGCGGATTGCTGCACGGTATGGGCATAGTCCCGCTGTTCCTCGTTCAAGCTCGTATCGACCAGCAAATCGGCCATGCCAACAATGCCGTTCAACGGAGTCCGAATCTCATGGCTCATATTCGCTAAGAACTCAGTCTTGGCCCGGCTCGCGCCGTCGGCGCGATCGATCGCCTCGCGCAGCTCCTGGTTGACTCGCTGCAGTTCGTCATCCTGCCCGACTTGATTCATCAAGACACGATTGACCTTTTCCAACTCGGCGAGACGCGATTGCAGCGCGGCCAACTCGTCCTTCGGAACAGGAGACTCACTCATTTGCAATCAAGCCTCCCCAGCACGAACGTGCAGGGCGAGGCAGCGGAAAATGCGCCGCGTAAGACCGTTTGGGTCGTGGACGAAGGCATGGATTGAGGGCGAAATGGAAAATCTGCATCGACTTCCCCGCCGACCCAGCTTGAGCGAATTGACTCAAAATGAGACGCTAGGCGCGCAAGCGTGCGCCGCCGTCCACCCAGCGCCGCAAACTCTCTTCGAGCTGACCAGCATGCACCGGCTTGGCCAGATAGTCGTCCATCCCGGCCACGAAACAGCGCAGGTCATCGCCTTCCAGCGTGTTCGAAGTCAGCGCGATCACCGGAACCGAGCTCGCCTCGCCGGGAAGTTGCCGAATCGCGCGTGTGGTTTGATAGCCATCCATGCGCGGCATCTTGCAGTCCATCAAAACCGCGTCGTAATGCTCACTGCCGAGTCGCTCCAGAGCTTCGACTCCATCCTTCACCAGTTCCACCGCGTATCCCATGCGCTCGACCAGTCGACACGCAATACGCCCCGCCGACGGAGAATCCTCGGCGATTAGGACGCGTGGCACTTCGCCTTCGGACTTCGTCGTGGCCCTCGCGGGCGCTTCTCGTTGCACGGGAGGCGCCGGGGCGACTTCGATAGATTCCGACTCTGTCTGTTGAACCCGCTCGACCAAACGGTCCAATTCAGCGATCAAGTGCTGACGCTTGCTGCGAGCCTTGTCCTCGGCCGCCTCCAATTCTGCGAGGCCTCGGCGAAGCTCACGGATCACCGCTGCAATCGAAAGCTGACTCGCTTCACCGGAGGGTTCCGCCATGACTAATCCTCGCGATTCGGCCGCGGTCGCAACGGGTCAGGCGGAATGCGAATCCTGCTCTCGGGGCGAGCGATCAGGTATCCCTGAAACAGATCGACTCCGATCTCTACCAAAGCCTTGAGCTCCTCGCGAGTCTCGACTCCTTCGGCGATGACGCGCATGCCACGAGCTACACAGAAATCGTGCATGACGCGGACCAGTTCGCACTGCCGTTCTTCCTGATCGACATTCCGGATCAGCTTCATGTCGAGCTTGACGACTTCTGGCCCAAGTTGGGTGAAGGCGGCCAAACCATTGTGGCCCGCGCCTAAGTCATCCATAGCGATCTCAAAGCCAAACGAGCGCAGTTGTTGCACCTTGTCCTGAGCGTTAGCAATCGCTTCCAGCGATTCGCGCTCGGTGATCTCGAGAACGATGCGATTCGAAGCCTGAGTAAAGGTTGTGCTCGGGTCGAACAGCTCGGGATCATTCAAATCGGCGTAGTGCAAGTTGACAAACAACCGCGCCGAAGCGGGCAGGTCGGGCAAGGCTTCCACCGCTGCGTGCCTTATCGCTCGACCAATCTCTTCGGTTCGACCCAGTTCCTCGGCAGCCTGAATCAAATCAGGCGGTTCCTTCAAACTGGATTCACTGCAACGCAGCAAACATTCGAATCCGACGGCTTCGCCTTGCTCCACCGACCAAATCGGTTGGAATTTTAGGTAGATCGAATCCACCGCACGCTCGAAGCGCGTCAACTGCCCGGCAAAGTCCGATGCCGTGCCCATCGTGCCGTCGGTGAGATGAAACATCTCGCGCTTGGCTTGCGCCATTTGACGCATGCCAATCGCTTGCTCAACGAGGTCTTGCAAGACTCCCGGATCCACCGGCTTCGTCAAGTAACGCAGGGCTCCGTATTCGACTGCCTTCACAGCGCCATCAAGTTCCGGCTCGCCGGTGACCAAGATGACGGGGATATCCAAGTCGCGGCTGCGGATTTCGCGCAGCAAACTCACGCCGTCCATATCCGGCATCGAGACATCGCTGATAATCAAATCCGGGACATGCTCCGAAAGCACGCCGAGCGCGTAGCGACCGTTCTCCGCTTCAAGAATCTGAAAGCGCGGCGCCAAGGCCGCGCGCAGGGCGGAACGAACATCGCAATCATCATCGACCAAGAGGATCGTTGATGGCGAGTTGGCCGCCGTCTGGGCCGTTCCAGAAGTCTGGAAATCCGGGTTTTGGTTCATCTCTGTGTTGAAGCGAGGGTCAGGAAAGAACCGCTGAGGGGAGACAGCCATCCGATGGAGGCCCCTTTCGTCTTCGGCCCGGCTCCACCTGCTCCTGCACCGGATCCGGCTGTTTTTTTCCGCCCTGGAACCGGGATTCGGCCGGATTTCTCTCCGGTGGTGCCCCGAATCGCACACCGCCACAAGATCTAGTGGCCATCCGGATTCTCAGTACCATTCGGTTTCGCTCGATTCTCGACCTTCAAATCGACAATTAAGGGGCGATGATCGGAACCAATGTCTGGACCGACCTGGAATTGGAGTACTTCGACCCTTCCACGAGTCAGCGCATGGTCAATCGGAAGCCGCACGGGGACCCAACCGGCTGCGTGCCAGGTTGCCTGCGGCCATTGCCCACGACGAGCATCGCGCATCTTGGCTTGATCCAAGAGCCCGCTGTACTCACGCGACCACGGCGAGGCATTGAGATCACCGATCAAGACCGCCTCGGGAAAGTCCGCTAAATGTTTCGCCAATCGATCAAAGGTTTGCTGATGACCGACGCCGACCGGAACGAGCGCGTGCGCAGCCACGACCTCCAAGGAATTCGCGCCCATGGGCAAGGACATCCGCAGGATTGGACGCGCACCCGAAACCAGCAAACTGCTCTTCTCAACGGGGGCGACACGTGAAAAAAGCGCAAGCCCGGAACCAGGATCGCTCAGCCCATAGGGAAAGCGTTCTCGCAAAAGAGCCAAGGAATCGGAATGGTGAACCTCGGCCACTCCGATCACATCTGGCTGCGGTTCAAGCTGATCGATCCAATCCGCGAAGTCCTCCACCACCGCTTCTTGATGCCAGAGGTTTGCCCAGACGATGCGAATCACCTCGCCCTCGACGACTTCATCCTGCGCTAGCGGAATACGCGGAAACGCCCAGAAGCCAGTGAAGAGTAAGCATGCCATCAGAGCCGCGTAGGCAAGCCGTTTGCTTGGTTGGCTCAACCATGCAAGGCACGCAACTCCGAACCAAGCCGCAGCATAGTAAGCCGGGAAATGCTGCAAGAGTCCAGTCAGCCAACCCACCGGCAAGAGGTAGGCAAGCGCCGTTGCGGCGCTCAAACCGAGCGCCAAGAGCACGCTGACGCCGCGAACGATTCGCTGCATCGCTGAAGATTCGATACTCATCGCAGGCGTCGGGTGATCATGGTTGGTGGGGCAAGTGCAGCTCGGCGTGAATCAGGAAGTGATCCGACCCGAGTGCCGGCCCGACTTCATACCGCTGCACGCCGATGCCGTAGCGAAGCAAGATGTGATCGATCGGCCAACGCAGCCAGGGCAACGAAGGGTCGCGCCAGGTCCGAACCGGCCAGGATCCCGCGCTTGCGCTTTGCCAGCCTTGTTCTTCGAGCAGGGCATAGTCTGCCGCCCAAGGAGTGGTGTTGAGATCCGCCATCAAGAACGCGGGTACGGCCCCTCGCTCAGACTCGCGCTGCGCGAGAGCAGATTGCAAACTGGCCAAGCCGAGCGCGTGCGCACTGGCATCTGGAGTTTGCACGTGCCCGACCCAGACACCGGCGCCATTCTCGAGCTTTGCGCATAGCCATTTCCGCACCGGGGGTTGATGTCCATCCGGCCCGTTAAACCAAGTCGCATCGAGAAGCGGTATCCGGCTAAACAGGCCGATCCGATCTTCGTGGTCATAGGCATAGTGTGGAAAATCTTCGATGAGTCGCCGGAGCGCCGGTACGCCGCCAGCCTGACCAAGTGCGATAAGGTCCAGTTCGTGTTCAAGCGCATAGCGATGTGCGGCCGCCACCGCGCTTGGCTTACCCCAAGCATTGAACCACGCGACTTGGATACGGACGCCCTCTGCCCCCTCGACGCGAGGGCGAGTATGCAGGAAAGGCGAGCTGTAAACCCAAGTGTGGCCGATCAGAAAGGCGAGCGCCCACGCGCGATTGCCCGGGGCTCGTTGCGCCGTTGCCCAAATCAAAACCGCTGCCCAAGCAAGCGTGAAGCGGAGTTGGGCGTGAATCAGCACGCCATCGAGGACCCAAGACCACTCCCCCCAACCCGCCAAACTGGCGATTGTGAGCATAAAGGTCCCAGAAATCCGTGCGTAACGTTGCACATGCTCAGGTTACAGACTCGGTTTTCTGAACTAAAGGAGATAGCGCGAGCACGCCGCCTGCCGAAAGGAGGTAGCCGGGTCGCGTCCCCGGACACTCGGGGCTTGGCCTCTTTCATGAACATCGACCGTTGGACCCATAGGGAGCCACACCCCGTTTCCCGGCAAACCGGGATCGAGGAAACGCTCAATAGCCTCACACACGCGCTTGGCGTGCTGTTCGGGGTCGCGGCCACGGCGATGCTTCTGCGTTTCACGATGCCGCAGGGCGATTGGCTGTTCTCGCTCGGCGTCAGCATCTTTGGTCTGACTGTGGTGGTGCTCTATGCAGCATCGACCCTCTATCACTGGGTGCACACGCCCCGTCACAAGCGCTTCCTGCAGGTGGTCGATCATGTCGCGATCTATCTGTTGATCGCCGGCACCTACACCCCCTTTGCGCTTGGCCCCCTGCGTGACGGCGGTGGCTGGGGCATGCTCATCTTGATTTGGGGGCTAGCGATCGCCGGCATGGCTTTGGAAGCCAAACGCGCGGTGCGCAACCGCGCCGTTTCGATCGCGCTCTACCTGGGCATGGGTTGGATCGCCGTGGTGACCTTCCCTTCGCTGCTGCACTTGCTACCCATCCAAGCAGTCGCTTGGCTGTTGGTCGGCGGCAGCGCCTACACCGTCGGCACGGTCTTCTTCCTTTGGAACCGGCTGCCGTTCAACCACACGATCTGGCACGTCTTCGTGCTGTTCGGCACGGTCAGTCACTTCTGCGCCATCTTGCACCTGCTCGCGCCCGAAGCGCTGAGCCCGGACTTGGTTCCGGGCATCAGCCTTGTGGGTCGCTAAGTCGTGCGGAACGACTAGCCTGCAACCACGAAGTTGACCAAGCGGCCGGGCACCGCGATCACCTTCTTGATTTCGACGCTCGCGAGTTGCTCGGCGACGACTTCCCGCGCTGCAGCTTCGAGCACCGCGCGATCCTTTTCGGAGCCCGCTGGCACGAAGCACTTCGAGCGCAGTTTGCCGTTGATTTGCACCGGAATCTCGACCGACTCATCGACCAGCATCGCCGGATCGAAACTCGGCCAAGCTTGATAAGCCAGCGATTCGCTGTGCCCCATGCGTGACCAAAGCTCTTCAGCCAGGTGCGGCGCGAAGGGTTCGAGCAAAATGCAGAAGCTCTCGGCTTGGCTGCGGCTGAAGCCGACGCCTTCGCGTTTGGTGGCCTCGTTGACGAACTCCATCATCGCGGCAATCGCGGTGTTGTTGTTCATCTGCTCCAGGTCGCGACTCACTTTCTCGATGCAGCGATGCATCGCGCGCTCGAGCTCGACATCACCATCGGCGTTGGTCAGCAAGCTGGGCTGAATCTCGGGGCCATCATCTTCCTTCGAGACGAACAGGCGCCAGACCCGCTGCAGGAAGCGGTGCACACCCGGCAGGTCGCGTGGATTCCATGGTGCGCTTGCGGTAATCGGGCCCATGAAGGCCTCGTACAAGCGCATCGTGTCCGCACCGAACTCCGTCAACACCTCTTCAGGGTTGATGACATTGCGCAGCGATTTCGACATCTTGGCAATGATCCGTTCGACGGGCTCGCCCGTCTTGCTTGCGATGTAAGTCTCGCCCTCTTCCTTCACTTCGTCAGCGGGCACCAATGCACCGTTCGCGCTTTTGAAGGCATAAGACTGCACCATGCCTTGATTCACGAGCTTCTCGAAAGGCTCATCGGTCGAAACAAAACCGCAGTCGTAGAGCACCTTGTGCCAGAAGCGCGCGTATAGCAAGTGCAATACGGCATGCTCGGCGCCACCGACGTACAGGTCGACCGGCATCCAGTACTTCTCGGCGGCCTCGCTCCAGGGCGCGTCTTCATTACTTGGATCCATGAAGCGCAGGAAGTACCAGCACGAGCCCGCCCACTGCGGCATCGAGTTGGTTTCGCGGCGCCAAACTTTGCCGTCTTCATCAACGACTTTGACCCAATCGGTTGCGCGGCCCAAAGGCGGCGCAAGCGCGCCGGCTGGCTTGAAGTCGTCCAGCACCGGCAAGCTCACCGGAAGATCGCTCGTGGGTACCAGCTTGGTCTCGCCGTCTTCCCCGTGCAAAATCGGGAATGGCTCACCCCAATAGCGCTGACGGCTGAACAGCCAGTCGCGCAAACGGTAGTTGACGCGGCCGCGGCCGAAACCCTGTTCTTCCAACCAGCGGATCATCTCCGGCTTGGATTCTTCGGTGGACTTGCCATCCAAGAAGCCCGAGTTGATCATCACGCCCGCGCCGGAATAGCACTCGGTGACCATTTCCACCGAGGACATGCCGTGCACCAGGTCAAAGCCATGATCGACGCTGGGTGCATTGACTAACAAGGGGTCGGCTGCCACGACTTGCACGATCGGCAGGCCGTATTCGGTCGCGAAATCAAAGTCGCGTTGATCGCCGCCAGGCACACACATGATCGCGCCGGTGCCATAGCTCATCAGCACGTAGTCGGCGACCCAGATCGGCATCTTGCGGCGCGGGTCGTCTTCCTCGAACAGCGGATTGATCGCATAGGCGCCGGTGAAGACACCGGTCTTTTCCTTTTGCAGTTCCGAGCGCTGCAGATCCGTCTTGGAAGCAGCCGCTTCGCGATAGACCTGGACATCTTGTTTTTGATCCGCGCCAGTGATCTTGTCAACGAGCGGATGCTCGGGTGCCAACACACAGAAGGTGGCACCAAATAAAGTGTCGGGACGCGTCGTAAAGACGGTGAACTCGTCTTGGCTTGCTTGGCCTTCGTCATCGGCAACATGGAATTGAATCTCGGCGCCTTCGGAGCGACCAATCCACTCACGCTGCATCGCCTTGACCGACTCCGGCCAATCCAGCTTCTCCAAGTCGGCAAGCAAGCGCTCGGCATAAGCCGTGATCTTCAACATCCACTGCCGCAGCGGTCGCTTGACGCAGAGGTAACTGCCACGCTCGCTCAAGCCATCGATGACTTCTTCGTTAGCCAACACCGTGCCCAGTTCTTCACACCACCAAACGGGGATCTCGGCCTCGTAGGCCAAGCCCTGTTCAAACAGCTTCGAGAAGATCCATTGGGTCCAGCGGTAGTATTTCGGGTCGGTGGTATTGACCTCACGATCCCAGTCGTAGCTCAGGCCTAAGCCCTGCAACTGCTCGCGGAAGCGATCGACATTCTTGGCCGTGGTGACCGCCGGGTGCGTGCCGGTCTGAATTGCATACTGCTCGGCGGGCAGGCCAAATGCATCCCAGCCCATCGGGTGCAGCACGTTCTTGCCCAAGTGGCGCTGATAGCGCGCCATGACATCGGTCGCCGTGTAGCCCTTCGGGTGACCGACGTGCAGCCCTGCTCCCGAGGGATACGGGAACATGTCCAAGACGTAGTACTTCGGCTTGGAAGCGTCGAAGTCGGCATCGCCGGGGCCGGGCGTGCGGAAAGTCTTTTCCTGCTGCCAGAATTCCTGCCAGCGGGATTCGATCGAAGTGAAGTCGTAACGCGGCATCGCTGCGTGTCCCAATCATCGCGCACGGGCCTACCGGCGCCTCGGGAGCCCAGTAGGATACCTTGGCATTCCCAACGGAGCAGGACCCCGGCTGGATCTTGATTCCCTGAGGGGATGCGGTACACTTTCCGCCCGAGCCAGCGAACCCAGTTCGTGTGCTTGTGACAATGCGTGAGATCGGGGCCATAGCTCAGTTGGGAGAGCGTCGCAATGGCATTGCGAAGGTCAGGGGTTCGAACCCCCTTGGCTCCACCATCTCGCCTGAACGCCCGGCCGGCCGATCCGCCCGGGCGTTTTTTCTTGCCCCGACTTGCATGTGTCGATGACGGCCCCCTTCCACCCTGACCGGCTCCAAAAGCTCGCCGACCTGCGCGAGCTGGGCGTCGACCCCTACCCCGCCCGAACCTCGTCCGAGCGTGAACTCGGCGCGGACCTGATTGCCTCGTATGAGGCGCGTGAGGGCCAGGCGGTCACGATCTGCGGCAGGGTCACCGGCCGACGAGGCTACGGCAAGTTGGCCTTCCTCGACATCTCGGACGAGTCTGGACGGATCCAAGCCTGCATGCAAAAGGACCGTCTTTCCGAAGACGACTTTGCACTGCTCAAGGTCCTCAACCTGGGCGACTTCGTCAGCATCACCGGCGAGCTGTCGAAGACCAAGCTCGGCGACATCACCGTCTTTGGCGACGCGGATTTCACGATCCTGACCAAGGCGCTCGAGAACCCACCCGAAAAGTGGCATGGTTTGGCCGACGCCGAGCAACGGGCCCGTCGTCGCTACGTCGACTTGTTTTCGAATCAGGAAGTCCGCGACGACTTCTTGAAGCGCAGCGCGATCATCCAAGCGATGCGGGAAGTCTTCCTTAGCAACGCCTACCACGAAGTCGAGACGCCGACTTTGCACCCTGTGTATGGCGGCGCCAATGCGCGGCCCTTCCTGACTCACCACAACGCTCTCGACATGCAGCTCTATTTGCGCATTGCGCCCGAGCTGTACTTGAAGCGCTTGTTGGTCGGCGGCATCGAGCGAGTCTTTGAGTTTGCACGCGTGTTTCGGAATGAAGGTTTGTCACCACGACATAACCCCGAGTTCACGATGGTCGAGTTCTATCAGGCGTACTCGGATTACCTCGGCATGCTGGAACTCACCGAGCAACTCGTGGTCGCGGGCGCGCGTGCTGCTGGACTGGAAGCCGAAGACGGCACAATCCAGGCGCAGTTCCGAGGCCAGACTTACAACCTGACTCCGCCGTTTCAGCGTGTCCGCTATTCCGACGCCTTTGTCGAGCACGCAGGCGTCGACCCATGCAACCGGTCGGCAGTCTGGAGCTTGTTGGCCGAAACGCTTCCCGACCACAAGCAGCTCAAGTTCGATCCCCAGCAGATCGGCGAATACAACTACTGGAAGACCGTCAACGATCTGTTCGAGGAAAAGGTCGAGACCGCCTTGCCGGGTCCGGTCTTTGTTTACGACTACCCTTCGGCGATCTGCCCGCTCGCGAAACCACGCATCGACGATCCAGTTTGGGCCGAGCGATTTGAGTTCTTTCTCGGTGGCATGGAATTGGCCAACGCGTTTAGCGAGTTGAATGACCCGCAACTGCAACTGGCCAAGTTCGAGGAGCAAGTCGCCGACAAGGATGATCCGGAAGCCCCGAACGAAGTCGACCACGATTACGTGCGAGCCTTGGCCTATGGCATGCCCCCCGCCGGCGGTTGCGGAATTGGCATTGACCGTTTGATCATGGTGCTGCTCAACAAAGACACGATCCGCGACGTGCTGCTCTTCCCGCATATGCGCCCCGAATCCGGCGAGGAATCGGCAGAAGCGGATTCTGGAAGCGAAGCGGCTGTCGATGCGACGGCGGACGCCGGATAGAGTCGGACGGTGGCGCGCCTCGCCCTCGCCTACCTGATTCGTCGGCCCGTCCAGATTCTGGCCGTGTTTGGGGTAGCGATCGGCTTGTTGGCGCTGCTTGTCGTGCTGGCCGTCATGAACGGCCTGATCGAGGAGGACCGCACCTCGGTCCGTGGTCCGCTTTCCGATCTTCTTTTGATCCCTGGCGCGGCCGAAACTGAGGCGCGTTGGAAGGATTACCAAGCCGCCTTGGCCGATGTGCCCGAAATCGCCGCTGCGGCTCCGCACTTGGTGGTTTATGCCCTGCTCGCCACCGAGAGTTCCGAGTGGCAGCTGCAATCCAGCGCGCACGGTGACTCGAACGCAGTTCAGCTAGTCGGGATCGACCCCGTGCTCGAAGCCGCGGTCACCCCTCAAGAAGGTGGTTGGGAGCACGCGCTCGACAACGCGATCCGGCTGCCCGTCCGTGATCCAAGCACGCCGTTTGTCTATCCGGATGAATCGCATCGCAGCCCAGGCGGGGTGATCGTCAGTGATCGATTGCGGGTCGGCATCGGCCCCCCCACGCGCGGCGCCACGCTGGAAGTGGTTGCCCTGCCCAATCAGCTGCCCTCGGCAGAATCGGACGAACAGCTGGTCCCGGTCAACGGTAGCTTTCGGATCGCCGGCACCTACGCCGGCAGCGATTATGAAATGTCGCTCGACCGCATTTACCTGCCGCGCACCGGCCGGTTCAAAGGACTGTTTGGCACTCTCGTCGGCCTGAATGCTGCCGATGTCACCGAAGTGTTGATTCGCTTGCAAGATGGCGTCAGCCTCGAAGACGGCCGCGAGGCTGTGCGGGCGGCCTTGGTCCAGGCAGGCTTGCCCGACCCCTTGCCCGAGAACGGCGGCGCGCTCGAAACTTGGGAAGAACGCCAGGCCGTGTTCCTTGGCGCGATCGAGAATGAGCGGCGCGTGACCACTCTGGTGATGTTCTTCATCGTTGTGGTCGCTGCCTTTGGCATCTTTGCCACGCTGTCCGCTTTGGTCCGCGAGAAAGTCCGTGACCTCGGCGTGCTTGCCGCGCTCGGATTCAGCCCGATTCGGCGTGGCAGCCTGCTGCTCTTCGTCGGCTCGCTTGGAAGCGCCGTCGGCGCTGGCCTGGGCTATCTCGGTGCTTATGTGTTGGTCCAGAATCACATTGCCGTTGAAGCCTTCTTAAAGGATGAGTTTGGCATCGAGATCTTTGCATCCGACATTTACGTAATTGACGGCATCCCGGTGCACTGGGACCCAGCGATGGCAGTGAAGTTGACGATCGCGGCTTTCCTGACTGGCGTGTTGTTCACCCTTGGCCCGGCGATCCGTGCCGCCTCCTTGTCTCCGATAGAAGCCTTGCGCTATGAGTGACGTCGTTTTGCAAACCGAGGGCTTGCGCAAGTCCTATCGCATGGGAGTCTCGAAACTCGAGGTGCTCGGCGGAGTCTCGATGGCGCTGCGACGCGGCGAGGTCTGCGCTCTGATGGGTGCCTCGGGCAGCGGCAAGTCCACCTTGCTCAATCTGCTCGGGTTACTCGACCGCCCTGATGGTGGCCGACTTTGGATGGAAGGCAAAGAAGTTCAGAACCTCGGCAATGCTGCCGCGTCGCGGCTGCGCGCGGCTCGGATCGGATTCGTCTTTCAGCAATTCCAACTGCTTCCGGAATTAAACGCATTAGAAAACGTACTGATGCCGCGCCGACTCGCTGCTGGTGGCTGGTGGCGGCGGCGCAATGCTGAACGCGACACAGCGCGACTCGCATTGCAACGGGTCGGGCTCGCTCATCGCCTGACGCACAAGCCAGCGCAGCTTTCCGGCGGCGAACAACAACGGGTCGCCATCGCACGTGCTTTGGTCTCCAGTCCACGGGTCTTGCTGGCGGACGAACCGACCGGCAACTTGGATCGCAAAACCAGCGATGAAGTCCTGGAGTTGTTGCTCCGTCTCGGTCGGGAAGAAGGAGCCGCGGTACTGCTGGCTACCCACGACGCGAGCGTGGCACAACGCTGTGATCGCATTCTCGCGATGCACGATGGCTTGCTCGTCGACGCATCTCATCCCTCCTTCGCATGACCCTCGCTCCGCTCGGCCTCGCCTACTTCCGGCGCCGCCCGCTGCTGATCTTCTCAGCCGTGGCGATTGCGCTGGGCGTCGCCGTGCTGTTCGCGGTATTAGCGGTCATGAACGGCTTCTTGGCCGAACTGCAGTCATCAATTCGCTCGATCTCCGGCGATGCGGTGATTGAAGCCTCGCGGGTGCGCGGGGGCAACTACCGCCCCTTTGAGGCCTACCAAGATGCGATCCGCGATGTCGAGGGCATTGACCGTTTGGAGCAGCGCTTGAACTGGTACGGCCTGATTGGCCGACGCGGATCTGCGGCTTTGAACGATCCTCGGTCCACCGACCTATCCGGAATGATCTTGGTCGGAACCGATGAGGGCTTCGAAGACGTTTCAGTCGAGCTCGATCGGCGCGGACGCCCGGTCCTGCCGATGCGGCTCGGCATCGGCGCTGCGGAACGACTTGGCATGGAAATCGGCGATGTGCTGGGCGTCATCACCTTTGTCACCCCGCGTCGTAGCCAAACGCGCTCGGGTTCGAGTACTCCCAAGCTGCTGCAGATGAGCTGCAAGCTGGTCGAGAAGGTCAAGACGGGACGTTACGACCAAGACCTTGATCGCGCTGAGTTACCGCGCGAGGCGCTGGCTCGCTTTCTCGATTCCGAAACCGGCTTCACCGAAATCCTCGTTCGCACCGCGGAAGGCGTCGACCCTGAAGTGGTCGTGACCGAGATTGAATCGGGCTTGCAGCTCGCCGGCTTCACTCACCCAGGATTCCGCTCGACGATGAGCTGGCGAATGCGCGGTGGCAATCTGCTGCGCGCGGTCGAGAATCAACGCGGCATGCTTTCCATCGTGTTCTTCTTCATCGTGCTCGTCGCCGCCTATCAACTGGTCGCCACGCTCACCTTGACGGTCACGGAGAAACGCCGCGATATCAGCGTCTTGCGCGCTCTCGGCGCGACTCCCGGTCGCATCATCCGCTTCTATGTCTCTCTCGGTCTTCTGATTAGTGTGATCGGCACGGCGCTGGGGCTCTTGCTCGGCCAGTGGTTGGTACACAACTTGGAAACAGTCGAGAAATGGGTCGGCGGTGGCCAGCCGATCTTCCGGGCCGAGATCTACAAGTTCGATCACATCCCGGTCGCGGTCGATGTCAACTCGGTGCTCATCCTTGTTGGGGCAACCCTGACTGTCGCGGTGCTGTTTAGCGTGGTGCCGGCTTGGCGCGCATCGCGCGTGCACGTGATCAAAGGACTGCGCTCGCGCTAGTCGTCTCCCTCGAGCGCTTCCAGAAGCAGCTCTGTCTCGTAGTCTTCGCCCCATGCGTCGATCACGTAGCCGTCTTGAATGCGAAAGGTCACTTCGGAAACGGTGTCTTGCTCGCCATTCACCATGCCGATGCGTTGGTAATTCCAACTAATCGCTGCAGAGCCTTTCGAGGAATAAACTTCGTAGGGTGGGCCGAATCGTTCCAGTAACTCGGTCGGCGTCAGAAATCGCACGGCTCGCTTGGCCTGTTCCGAGTTTCGAGACATGGCCTGAGCAATCGGTATGAGGGCATTCCAATCGGTCTCATGGCGAAGTTCTCGAGCCTGGGTCAGGCCCGCGGGTCCGGCATGATTGCCCGTGAGTTTCTGGTCCAGCCGCTCAAGCGTTCGACTCAGTGATTCAAGCAGTGGAGACAAGTCTGGAGAGCGCGTCAAGACCGGATCCGCGATCTCGGCACCCGCCAAGCGAGACGGCCCTGACGCAGCAGGCAAGCGGCCTAGCTTCTCGACGCTGGCACGCAGGTCGCGAAGCTCGGAGATGACCCCCGCTTGATCGCCTGGTGTCCCGGAGCCCGCGGAACCTCCGGGTTGGACCGAAACCGACCAGACAAGGACCGTCAACATGCTGCCCGCACAGAATGCCAGGGCAAGCGGAAGTGGAGAAGCAGTCGCCATCCCTCTAGCCTAGTCATGGACCGCACGATCGGTTGCCCGCATGTGCCCTCGTTTTCTTCCCTTTCTTTTCGTCGCCGGAGCTTGTTGCAACGCGCTTTCCGCTCAACAGGCGACGCCCGAACCGCCAAATATTCTGCTCATCGTGAGCGACGACGCTGGTTGGGCTGATTTTGGTTTTCACGGCGCCGCCGATGGCTTCACCCCACGCTTGGACCAACTTGCTAGCCAAGGAGTCGTCTGTGAACAAGCCTATGTCAGTGCTTCGGTGTGTTGCCCCTCGCGTGCCGGGCTCATGACCGGGCGCTATCAGCAGCGATTCGGCCATGAGTTCAATGGACCCGGCCAACCTGAACCTGGATTTGAACGCGCCGATATGGGCTTAGCACGGGAAGAACGCACGCTGGCCAGCATGCTGCGTGCACGCGGCTACACCACTGCCGCGATGGGCAAGTGGCACCTGGGCAGTGAAGCGGGTCTGCGCCCGCGCGATCGAGGCTTCGATCATTGGTTCGGCTTCCTCGGCGGCAGCCGTTCGTACTTCCCGGCTGCAACTGCGGGTTTGCTTCGCCAGCTACAGAACGACGACCAGATCGTTCCGGAAGACGAGATTGCTTACTTGACCGACACGCTTGCCGATCACGCGGCGCAGTATGTGCGAGCACAGGCGAGCGAAGCGCGGCCTTTCTTCCTCTATCTCGCGTTTAACGCCCCGCATACCCCGATGCATGCCTTGGAAGCCGACCTCGATCGATTCGCGCACATCGAGAATAAGCGACGCAGGCAATACGCCGCGATGCTCTTTGCGATGGATCGCGGCATCGGCCGCATCCTCGACGCGCTCGAAGATTCTGGGCAGAGCGAACGGACACTGGTCATCTTCTTGAATGACAACGGCGGCGCAACCAATAACGGCTCTAGCAGTGGCGCCTGGCGTGGTCGCAAGGGTTCGAAGTGGGAAGGCGGACTGCGCGTGCCCCTGATTCTGCGTTGGCCCGGGCAACTGCCCGCCGGGAAGCGCTACCCCAGCATGGTGTCGAGCCTCGATCTCGCGCCTACCCTGCTCGCCGCAGCGGGGCCGGCGCATCCAGAAAAAAAGGCGCGCAGTGAACCCATTGCAGCTTTTGACGGCGTCGATTTGCTAGCGAGCTTGCGCTCGATTCAGGCGACCGTTCCGCACAACCGTTTGTACTGGCGACGTGGAGTTGCAGCGGCCTTGCGCGAAGGGCCCTGGAAGCTGGTTCGAGTCGATACGCTCCAGCCGCAGCTAATGCACTTGGATCGCGACGCTTCGGAAACAACCGATTTCGCTGCCGAAGAACCCGAGCGGGTGCGTCGCATGTTGCTCGCCCTCGTGCGCTGGGAATCCGAGCTTTCTGCTCCGCGTTGGACCGAAGGTCCTACTTGGGCAAGAAACCAATTGCGCAAGCACTCACCAGATGTCGTTACGCGTGCCGAGGAAGAGAAGTTCCCCTAACTAGCTCTGCACGACGAGCACGGTCTGGTCCGCGGTCAAGTTGCGAAGGGTCTGCACCGTTCCATCGGGCCAAGTCACTTGCAACTCTTCGATCTGGTTGGCCGAGCCAAGCCCAAAGTGCAGCATCGAGTGATTCTGCGTCGAGCGATGCATGCCCCCGCCTTGATCGCGACGCTGCCAGACCCCGTTCGCCTTGATGCGAACGACGGAACCGATTCCATCCAGATTGGAACGCGTGCCCCGCAACTCGACCTTCAACCAATGATTGCCATTGCCTCCGCTATTCCGCAAGAGCGCAACCGGGCCATCGGTGGTCACGGGTCGGAGGCCCCAGCCATTGGTGAGGAATAGGTCCAGGAAGCCATCTCCGTCGTAGTCGACGACTGAAACGGAATCCGACACACCACCAGAAGGTCCTTTCGCTCCGGCGGCAAACGCGACGACACGAAACTTGCCACCCCCTAAGTTCTCGTACAAGCGATTGGGCAGATTCACCGCCGCACCGGTCCGCATCACATAGATGTCCAGATCGCCGTCGTTGTCAAAATCGGCGGCCACACAGGAGCGGCCGACGAACTGAAAGTCCGGGGCTACCGTACGCGAAACGAACGGTTCAGCCCAAATCACGGCATCCGGAGACTCGCGTTCGCGGTCCACATTGCCGTCTTCGACAACGATTTCCGCACGACTGCGAATGACCATGGCACCCGAAATATCCTCGGGCGCTGTCACGACGACTTCGTAAGTATTCGAGTCCGTTTCCCGCCCGATGTAGATTGCGTAATCACCTCCGGGTGTTCCAGGATTGGTGCCAAGCAATCGCTTGTCATCTGCGCGAACCACAAGCGGAAGATGGGAAACCGGCCGGCGTTCCGCGCCCAGATAGACCTGGCTTTCAAGAAAACCGATCGGCAGCTCGGCGACAAAATCACCAGAGCACCGAAAGGTAAAGCGCGTCGTGCCATCGGTCAGACGCACCGCAGCACGCAGAGCTCCGTTCGCGTCAATCGCCACTTGACTAAGGCTCCAAAACGGATCGCAGGTCAGATAAAGATCGAGATCCTGGTCTCCATCAAAATCTCCGACCGCGACGTCCTGCACGTTCGGGATGGTCTCGAGTGGCGGTGGAAGATCGAATGGCTGAAACCCCGTCGCGTCGAAGTCCATGATCGAGTCGGGGAACTTCCGCGCCTGCATCAAGACTTCAAGCTTGCCATCACTGTCGTAATCCGCGAGTTGCGCAAGTCGCGTGTTGCCCCCGCTTGGCTGAAATCCGACCGTGCCTCGCTCGGGCACGAAACTCTGATTGGGCAACTGCGTGAAGAGTACATCGATCGAGGCCGAGCCAGGAAAGGCCGCGACGATTACATCTAGGAGTCCATCTTCATTCCAATCAAGCCAGAGCGGCATCCGGGCGCGACCGGTTGGAAATGCCAGCCCTGAGATTCGCGCCACCTCGGTGAACGGCTGTGGGAAATTGTTTTTCCAAAGCAGATTGGGGCCAAGCCCGGTGCCCATCTCGGCGCCGACGCATTCCAAGAGATCGAGATCACCATCGCGATCGAAGTCGGCCCAAGCAGCACCATGCGCGTCATATTGCGCAAGGGGCGGAAACAGAAACGGCGCGACATCCGTAAAGCTGCCATCGCCATTGTTGCGCCACAGATTGGGCAAGCCCGCGTGGTTTCCTAACCACAAGTCAGGCAAGCCGTCGCGATCGAAGTCGCCCCAAGCCCCGGCACCAAAACTTGGCCCACGCGGAATCTTGCCGAATGCTTGCTTGGTTTGATCCTGAAACTGAACGCTGAACCCCTGCGCTGCAGCGGACGCAGCTGGTCCAATGAGTGTGGCAACAAGGAGCACACAAAGAGGTCGAAGGAAAGGGGGCCTTTGCATAGCGGGGAGATCGGCTAGTTTATTGCTTTCTCCTCGATCGAGGCGGAAGCAAGCTCGCTGATTCTTGCCCCTCAATACTGAACCGTGAGGACCTGATCCGCAGCGACCGTGCCCAGCCGTGTGCTCGTGCCATCTGGCCAAAGCACGTCTACCCCATCGACTTGTGTCGCTGTTCCCAAACCAAAATGGAGCCGGGTGTGATTCTGTCCAAAGCGGTGCATACCGCCGTTCTGTTCGCGCAACAAGACTTGCGAGCCGACGCGAATGCGCACCTGCGCGCCCACCGCATCCAGGTTGCCCCCCGGGCCGACCAGGTCGACAAGCAGCCAGTGTCGATCGGGGTAGAGTTCAGCGCCACGATTTCGGAACAACTGATGAGGCCCATCGCCACTGTAGAAACGATCACCGAAACCATTGCTGACCGACAAATCCAACCAACCATCGACATCGAAATCGGCACAGTTGACGCCATCCCCTAAACCCTGCTGGCTTCCTGCGGCGCCGGTTGCTCCGAGGCGCGCCCCAGCATCGGGCACGACTTGGAAGACTCCGCCACCAAGGTTTTCAAGCAAGACGTTGGGGTGATTCACCGCGGCACCCGAGCGCACCAAGTACAAGTCCAAATCCGTATCGTTGTCGAAGTCGCCAGAAACCACCGAGCGACTCGACCCGGGTTGGTCGACGAAGCCCTCTTGGAAACCGGTACTCGTGCGCAACAGCAAGCCGTCTTCCAGAGGCGTGCTGGAACCCGGATTGATCAGCTTCACATCACGCATCGGTCCACCAAGCAGGATCAGCCCGAGCTGACTCCGCCCCGGCGAAGAAAACAAGACGGTCCACCGTGACTTGATCGGATCAAATCCGATGTAAATCCCGCGGTCCACACCGGCCTGATGCGGCGCAATCCCGTGATGCGCAGGGTCGCCGGGATTTAACTCAAAGGGCAGCCCCTTCGGTGAGCCTCCTTGCAGGCCAATGCGAATATCCTGGAGTTTGGCGCCATCGGGAAGCCTGCAAAGCAGACTCTGTTCGCTCTGCACCGAGAAACCGATTTCTCCGGCCCGCACCGAGAGCTTACATCGCAGCTCACGTTCGCCAATCAAGGCAGCTTCACTTTCATTCTCCAAACGATCACGACAGAGGAACGCGTCGTTCCTACCGTCATTGTCGAAATCACAGTAGACCGCATCGACAACCGAACTGATGCCACGAAAGCTGGTGAACGGCAGAACATCCACCATCGGCGCGCGAGAAATATCGTAAACCGCACTCGGATACGGTGCGCCGTCGACGATCAAGTCGAGCACTCCATCGCCGCTCAAGTCAGCCAGGCTTGCGAACTCCGTGGCTTGCGTGGTGGGTGAAAAACCGTTCGCTGGCCAGTCCACTGCAAAGCTCGGCTGCTGGCCGGCTTGGCTCGTTTGCACAAAGGGCATGGATGCCGAAACATTCGCGCGGTAGAGATTGACCGCGAGGAGGTCCAAGCGCAGGTCTCGATTCCAATCCATCCAGAGGGGCGTGCGCCCGCGCCCTTGCGGAAAGTCCAGGCCCGCGGCGGCGGCGATCTCTGTCAGCTTGCCGGAATCATTCCACCACAAGTGATTGGGCGCCGCGACGCCGCTGCCCGCACCAACCAACTCGATGAGATCTTGATCGCCATCCCCATCAAAATCTGCCCAGGCGGCACCGTGCGCATCGGCGAACAAATCACCCACGAGCAAGTCTTGGCTGAGCGCGACGAAGCTTCCGTCGCCCTGATTGACGTACAAGGTCGGCGGGTTGGCGTGGTTGCCGACCCAAAGATCAGGGAAGCCATCGCCATTCCAGTCGCCCCAAGCGCCGGGGCCAAAACTAGGGCCCATGCCATGGATTCCCGCCTCCTGCGAGACGTCATCAAAGACGAAGCCCCCCGACTGCGCCGTCAACGGGCAGCTCAGTATCCAGCCAGCGAATGCCAGCGTGGCGAAGATCGGGCGACGAGAAAGCACGTCTGCATCGAGAATATCACGGGTTTCGCAGCGCGGTGGGTGCTTGGCCCGACGACTCTGGGCCATTTTCGTGCGTATCCTCGCCAAACAGATCGGGCTGCCAGGTACCGACCTCGAGCCCGGCAAGTTTGACACCCAGCAGTCGAATCGGCCGTCGCCCATCGTGCATTGCACCAAGCATCTCCTTTGCCGCCGGCAGGAAATCGATATCGTCACGGCCAGCGCGCAACAGAGTCCGGTCTCGTGTTTGGGTCGTGAAGTCCTCAAACCGTAGCTTGATCGAGACGGTGCGTGCGCGCGCATCGAGTTCACGCACGCGCGCCGTCGTGGCCGCGAGCAACTTGGCGAGTTGTTGCTCGAGGAACTCGCGTGCGCTTCTGTCCACCGGGAAAGTCGTCTCATGCGAAATCGACTTCGGGAGCGAACCCGGTTGCGGCGGGCGCACGGGTGAAGCGTCGACCCCGCTTGCCCGCGCCTGCAGTGATTCCACACCGCGACCTAAGCGCGCCTCGAGCAAGCGAGGTTCGGCGGCCACCAACTCGCCCAAACTGTGAATCCGCATGGCGTGCAAACGCTCTGCGGTCGCAGGCCCGATACCCGGAAGTTTGCGCACCGGCAAGGGTGCAAGGAAGGCACGTTCGTGTCCCGGTAGCACTTCGAATACTCCGCTTGGCTTGGACGCGCCCGAAGCGATTTTGGCGACGAGGCGGTTGCTCGCGATGCCAATGCTCAAGTCAAGCCGGAAGCGTTGCTTCACCTCGTGTTGCAGCTTGACCGCGGTATCAAAGCCGCGCCCCTCCACCAGCGCCTGCCCACTGAGGTCCAAGTAGGCTTCGTCGATCGAGACTTTTTGAATAAACGGTGTCGCTTCTCGAAGCAGTCCGAAAACCGCGCGCGAAGCCCGCCGATAGGCATCGCGTGAGCCGCGCACACGAAGTAGTTGTGGGCAAAGACGGAGCGCGCGCGACATCGGCATCGCCGAGCGCACCCCGTAAGCGCGCGCCTCATAGGACGCAGCTGCTACGACTCCTCGACCCTCTGGAGAGCCGCCGACGACTACCGGCTTGCCGTAAAGGCTCGGGTCAAGCACCCTCTCGACCGCGACAAAGAAGGCGTCGAGATCGACGTGAAAAATCACGCGTGCCGCGCTTGGCTCAGGCACCTTGCCGCGGGCTGGGGCCGTGGGAATCCGTCATCCGTCGTAAGCGCCCAAGCACCACGCCGAGGATTTCGGCACCCGCTTGGCTGCGCAGGGCCGCCCCGTTGCCGGTCAGGCGAGGAGCAAAAAAACCGGCGATCGCGCGTAGCTGGTAGCCCTCGCCCACTTCGGCCAGGGCCAGGCTTCCGGGGCCGCGCGTCCACCAAACGACGAGGTCGCCGACTTCGGCGTCCGAGTTGGCTGCGACCACCAGAACGTCGCCGCAGGCAAGGCCGCGCCGGTTCTCTGCGACTCGGCCGCACAGCTCGAAGGCAAGTCGCTCTTCGCTTCCCGCGGTCGCGCCAGCGCGCGGCAGTTCAG
>JBDQJC010000020.1:0-45216 GCA_040264055.1 Planctomycetota bacterium | reverse complement strand
TGCTCGCCGCGCGCGGCCGCCAAGCCCTCGACCCCGAGCGCCCGACGCTCAGCGCGCGCCGCGGCATCCATCTTCGGGAGCGCCTCGCGCAACATGCGTGCCCCGGCCGGCGACGAGGCACGGTCGGCGAGCACGCGAAGGACCTTCTCGAGTTCCAAACACTCAAGCGTCTCCGTGGGAAAGGCTTTCGAATCAAGCACGGATTGCGCGGCTTCGGTCGGCCGCCTCGGGTCGATAGAATACGCTCCGCGCGCCCGCTTCTTGCTGATCGGGCTGGAAATGCCCGATGGAAACCCCGCTGATGCGATCCCCCCGTTCTTCCCAGGTCTTCGACAGCGTGCTCGACACGATCGGAGGAACGCCTCTGATCCGCTTGCCCAAGGGTTTTGATCCTGAGGTGCGCTGCGAGGTCTTCCTAAAGCTCGAAGCCATGAATGCGAGCGGATGCGTCAAGTCACGCATTGCCTTGCGCATGGTCGAAGCGGCCGAAGAGTCGGGCGCGCTGCAACCCGGCGGAACGATTGTCGAATGCACTTCCGGAAACACCGGCGTTGGCCTGTGCATGGCGGCCGCAGTCAAGGGCTACCGCTCCGTGATCATCATGCCGGACAAGATGAGCCGCGAGAAAGTCGACATGCTTAAGGCTTTTGGTGCAGAAGTGATCTTGACCAAGACGGGCGTCCCTCCCGAGCATCCGGATCACTACTTGAAAGTCGCCGAGCGCGTCGCCGCCAGCATTCCGGGAGCGTGGCACGCTGATCAATTCGAGAATCCCGAGAACCCGAACGCTCACGTGCTCACCACGGGGCCGGAAATCTTGCAAGCCTGCGAAGGTCGGCTTGATGTCTTCGTCGGCGGTTGCGGCACAGGCGGTACCGTGCACGGCGTTGCGCGCGCACTGAAAAGTGAAGACCCCAGGATTCAAGTCATCGGGGTCGATCCCCCGGGTTCGGTCTACGCGCATTTTTGGGCTACCGGCGAGCTTCCGGACACGGGTCCTTATGCGGTTGAAGGGGTCGGCGATGACATGATTCCGGGCACCTGGAATCGCGAGTTGATCGACGCGTACGAAGTTGTCGAAGACCCCGAATCCTTCGCGATGACGCGCCGCCTTGCGCGCGAGTGTGGTTTATTCGTCGGCGGCTCCTCAGGGATGGCTTTGGTTGCCGCGTTGCGCCACGCGCGCAAGATGAACGCCGAGCAACGCATGGTTGTGTTGCTCCCGGACTCGGGCAGTCGTTATTTGTCCAAGATCTATTCCGACGATTGGATGCGCGATGGCGGTTTCCTTCCGCGCGTCGCGGCTGACCAGGCAACGGTCGGCGATTTGATGCGCGATCGACCGCGCGCATGCTTGAGCGCGACAGACGATCTGGCCAGCGCCTACAAACACCTCGCCGATCGCGATGTCGATCCGGTCCCGGTCGTCGAAGGCAATCCTGACCACGCCGGCGCACGCCTTCTTGGCGTGATCGACACCGAGAAGCTCAGCCGGCATCTTGCCGCCGGCCTCGACCTGGAAGCGCTGCAAGCCGACTCCTGTTTGGCCCCGCCTCCGCCGGTTCTGTCTCCATCAGAGCCCTGGCGCGCCTTAGACGAGGCGCTGCAAGCCCACCCGGTGGTTTTGATTCGTGACTCTTCCGGCTACGTCGGCTGCACGCGTCGCGACCTCCTGCGCAGTCTTGCGCGGCTCGCTCACTAGACCGACCTACCGATCCGAATTCGCTCGATAAAACCATGACTCAAGATAAGCAACACGGACTCGGCACCAAGGCGGTACACGCTGGCTGGGAGCCCGAAGAACTCACCGGAGCAGTGATGCCTCCGATCTACATGACCAGCACCTATGTGCAGGATGCTCCGGGCAAGCCGCGCCGTGGCTTTGAGTATTCGCGCACCCAAAACATCACGCGCTTTGCCTTGCAAGACGCGCTTGCGGAAATGGAAGGCGGCGCTTGCGGCTTCACCTTCACCTCGGGCATGGCGGCGATTCACACGCTGATGCTGATGCTCAAGCCGGGCGACCGCGTGGTGGCGGCGAATGACCTCTACGGCGGCACCTACCGCTTATTCAAGCGGGTCGAAGAGCGCTTCGGATTGAAGTTCGACTTCATTGATGCACGCAAACCGGAACTGCTCGATGACCTACCGAGTGATACGCGTCTGCTTTACCTCGAAACGCCGTCCAACCCGCTGCTCAACATTACCCCGCTGGAACGCGCGGTCGCTGGCGCTCGCAAAGTGGGCGCGGAAGTCGCGGTCGACAACACCTTTGCCACCCCGATTCTGCAAAGTCCGCTTGCCTTCGGCGTCGATTACGTCATCCACTCGACAACCAAGTATGTTTCCGGTCATAGCGATGTCGTCGGCGGCGCTTTGATCGCACGCGAAGAATCAAAGAAGGAGGACATCTGGTTTCACCAGAACTCGGCGGGCACGGTCAACTCCCCCTTCGACGCTTTCCTGACCTTGCGCGGTCTACGCACCTTGCACCTGCGCATGCAGCGGCATTGCGAGAACGCGCGCATGCTTGCCGCATTCCTCGAAGATCACCCGAAGGTCGATCGTGTGATCTATCCCGGTTTGGCTTCGCACCCACAGCACGCGATTGCTCAGGAGCAAATGCGCGACTTCGGTGGCATGCTTTGCTTTGAGGTCAATGGCGGCGCAGCGCTCGCCGACCATGTCGTGCGCCATACCAAGCTGTTCGCTCTTGCAGAATCGCTTGGCGGCGTCGAGTCTCTGATCGAACTGCCGGCGCCGATGACGCACGCGTCGATCCCGGCTGCTGAGCGCGCAAAGATTGGAATCTCGGACGGACTCGTCCGGCTTTCCGTCGGCATCGAGGACGGCGAAGATCTACGCGCCGACCTGGAAGAGGCGCTCGCCTAAGTGCCTCGGCTAGAGAGAATTCATGCCGGCCTCACCCCCCAGGGTGGGGCTGCTCGGCTTGTTCTCGGTTGATTCAGGCAGGGCTTCCACGCGCTTCTTCAGCACATTGCCGACCTTGAATTTGACGACTCGCTTGGAAGGCACGACGACCTTTTGCAGCGTCTTCGGGTTCTGCGCGACACGACCGGGACGCAAGCGCACTTCAAACACGCCGAACTTACGGAACTCTAAGCGGTTGCCGCGAATCAGCTCTTCCGAGACCTCGTCCAGGAAGCGTTGCAGGATGTCGCGGACCAGTACCTTGGTCTGGCCGGTCTGGTCAGCAATACGCTGCACCAGATCGCGCTTGGTGATGGTCTCGGGAGCGTTCGGTTCCATGGAGGAAGGTGCGTTTCGGCCTTGCAGCGCCGCGACTTGCGCACGCCGCTCAAGACGGGGAGACCCTTAGACTAACTCAAGAAGATAGGTTGCGGGACCGTGGTTCGTGAGTTCGACCAACATTTCGGCACCAAAGACTCCTTCCGCGACCATGAGGTCGTGCTCGCGCAAGGCCGCCACGAAAGCTGATACTATTTCCAAGGCTTGTTCTGGGGCGAGAGCAGTTGAAAATGAGGGCCGATTGCCCTTCTTAGTATCGGCGGCGAGCGTGAACTGCGGGACCAAGAGCACAGCGCCGCCGACCTGGCCCACGTTGAGGTTGGTCTTGCCCTCGGCGTCCGGGAATACCCGATAACGAGCCACGCGAGCCGCGAGCTGCCGGGCGATCAGCTCGGTGTCTGCTCGCGCGCATCCTAAGAAGACCAACAAACCAACTCCGATCCGCGCAACCTCTTGCCCTTCGACCCGCACCGCCGCGCGATCGACTCGCTGCAGCAAAGCTTTCATGCCTCGGGGTCCGCTTCGAACAAGGCCTGCTCGCCATCGGCCTGCTGACGAAGCCAGGTCTTGGCTTGCAGCACGCGCAACTCCGGCACGCTTTGCCCCTCTGCCCGCGCTTGTTTCACGAGCTGCAGGAAGCGCTCAAACTCGACGCGCGCGCGTTCCGGCTCGCTGAGATAGTCGCGCGCAAGCAGGCCCAAATTAAAGCTCACCATCGGGTCGCCAGGTGTGGCCTCTTGCATCCCGCGCAACAGCTCCCAAGCCTCAGGCGCGCGGCCCACTTCCGCCAATGCCGATGCGCGCATCAAAAGCGCCGCGCGGCTTTCGAGGCCGAACAGATCCAGGCGTTCCAAGGCAACCCGCGCACGCCCGGCGGCCAGGTAGGTGCGCACTTGGTCCATCCGAGCTGCGGTCGGGTCTTCGCTTGGACACCAAGGCTCCAGCTCGGCCGCGGTACAGGCGAGGTCCGGGTAGCCATAGCGAGGCCCCAGTTCGCGCAACAAACGCCAGCCTTCTGCGAGGCCCGGCTCGTCCTCAAGCAAATGGAGGAGGCGCTTGAGCACCGTCTCATCCCCGATGCGAAACGGCTCATTGGCAAGAATCTCGACCCGGACTTGAAGCAACTTCTCATCGCGCTTCTTGGCCTCTTCCAGTAAACGCATGCGCACGCTTAAATCTTCGGTCAATCGCGCGAGGAGCAGCGTCGAGAGCGCATCGCGACTTGCTTCATAGCGGTTGCGATAACTGCGCATCAGGGCCTGCTCGGTCCAATGTTCGCGACGCAAATCCTGAACCAAGATCTCCTCGCGCACTCCCAGCCGGCCTTGCTTGGCAAGAAAGTCCTCGGCCGCTTCGAGGCCAGACGATCGATAGACCCGCAGCGTCTCTCCCAGGACCGACCATTGCTCCTGATCGGTCGCTTTGGCGCGGATCGCGCGCTCCAGACTGGGCGCCTCGGGCTTGGACTGCAACAGACCGCAAGCCGCAAAGACCCAGACGAGAAGGAACGCGGAAATGCGCACCGCTCCAGCCTAGCGTCTCGTGCGGAAACCTTGGTGCTGCGCGCGTTTAGAATCCTGGCGATGACCGCGCCTAGCCGCCTCCTTTGCTTGCTCCTGCTCGGGGCCGCGGCGTGCGCTTCTCCCAGTTCCGACATCAATCTGGCACCGCTGTATTTGCGTGCGACCGCACCGGGAATCCAACGCACCGAGGCCTTGGGTGGATTGGCGCGCTTTGAAGAGGCCGGCGGTTATACGCGTTGGGCACTGAACCCTTTGCTGTGGCGCGAACGCCGGCCCGATGGCAGCTTGCAGGCGGATTTCGCCCTCATGCTCGGTCGTTACGAGAACGACCCGGACCGCAACCGCACGCAAACGCGCCTGCTTCCGCTCTACCTCTATGAAACCGAGCGGCGCCCCGACGGAGTGCAAGATACCGATTGGATCCTGTTGCCCTTCTTTGCCGGCGGATCGTCAAGCGACCACGAGGAAAACTACTTCGCTTTCTTCCCCTTTGGCGGGCGGCTCAAGAACTTCCTTGCTTGGGAACAAGTCGACTTTGCGCTGTTTCCGCTGTGGGCCCGTACCCGCAAACTGACTGGCACGCAAAGCACCCATTGGCTGTGGCCCTTCTTCGGTTACTCCGACGGCCGTGGCGAAGGCTGGCATGTATGGCCTATTCATGGCCGCTGGCAAGTTCCCGGCCGCGAACGGAGTAGCTATTGGCTCTGGCCATTCTGGTCGAAGTCGGAGAGCGATCTCGATAAGCCCTTTCCGCGCAAGAGTTGGTTCCTGTTCCCTTTGTACGGACGCATTGAACAGGATGACTACATCGCTTCGACCTGGTTCTGGCCATTCCTCGGCCGCGCCGAGCGCCCCAGTACCGGCTATTACTCCTGGTCGTTTTGGCCCTTCTTGAAGTTCGAAGAAGGCGGTTCTGGGATTGGCCAAGAACCGAATCCGCGCAAACTACAGCGCGTCTTGCCGTTCTGGGTGCACTTTGAAGATGACTCGACCGAGTTTTCCGCGATCATCTTCCCGCTTTTCTGGAAGCGTCAAGACGACTTCGGCCAGATCGAACGCGAGGCGCATTACGCCCTGCCCCTTTGGTGGTCCTGGACCACCAAGCGCTACGACAAGGACAAGGGTCTCGAGGGCCGCAAGCTGGTTCAGATCGAAAAAGTCCGCCGCCTGTGGCCGTTTTTGGCCTGGCGGCGGGTCATTCCCGCCGATCCGGACCTCATTCCGATCGACCCCAAGGACGCGCTCCGCCCCGAGGATGTCGAAGGTGACCAACTGGAAGCTCCCTATTTTGGCGAGCAGATCGCGCGCAACTTGACTCGCCCGTTGGCACTTTGGCAACGCCGCGAGTATCGACCCGATGGCCCACGTCTGGAACGAGCCTTCCTCGGGCTCTACCATTCACTGGAATCCGAAGGCCACTCCCGCTGGTCGATTCCAGGCATCGGGGGGCAATGGACTGAACCAGACGGCACGCGCCATCACGCGTACTTGTTTGGGCTGTTGCGCTGGCGCTCCGGATCAAAAAGCATGGACTGGCAGGCGCCCGCCTTCCCCGGTCCAGGCTGGCCAGAAATCCACCGTGTTCCTGACGAGGAATCCACGGCGGAACAACCATGAATCTCTTCACACGGGTCGGCGCCCTTTGGTTGGGCCCCACCATTCAGTCCGCAGGATTTGCGGTCTCGATTGGTCTGCAATCGCTTGCCACCTTGCCGCACTTGCCGCGGCGAGCGCGGACCACGCTGGATCAAATGCACTTGGTCGGTGTGAAGACGATGCCGGTCGCGCTCATGGTCGGCTTCTTTGTCGGCATGATTCTGGCTTTGCAGGTTGGCCTGCAACTTGCGACCTTTAGTCAACAAGAATCGATTGGTCTGATCATCGCGCCGATGATGGCGATCGAAATGGCGCCGCTGATCACCGCGATCATTCTTGCCGCAAGTGTTGGATCGGCGATGGCTGCCGAGCTCGGAACCATGAAGGTGCAAGAAGAGTTGACGGCACTCAATGTGCTCTCTGTCAACGTGGTGAGCTACTTGGTCATGCCTCGTGTGATTGCGCTGACCCTCATGTCGCCCTTGTTGGTCCTGCTGGTGACTTGGGTCGCCACCCTTGGCGGCGGCATCATCGCAGTCTCTCAATTGGGGCTGAGCTTCGAAGGCTACGTCAATAACTCCGTCGAATCGATGAAGGTCATGCGGGAGTGGATTCCGGTTCCGCGATTCCTGTTTGACGGTCTTTTCAAGTCGATGATTTTCGGTTTTGTCACGGCCGTCATTGGCTGTGCCTCCGGCATGACCGCGACCAACGGCGCACAAGGCGTTGGTCAAACCACGCGCTCGGCGGTGCGCAACGCGATCGTGCTGATCATCGTGCTCGACTTCTTCCTCGGCAAGGTGCTGATGTGAGCCGACAGGTCATGATCCGCGTGCAAGATGTGCACAAGTCCTTCGGCAAGCAGAAGGTCTTGCAAGGGCTCAGTTTTGAAGTCCTGGAAGGCCAATCGCTGGTCATCATGGGCCCTTCTGGGTCGGGCAAGAGCGTCATCTTGAAGCACCTCATTGGTCTGCTGCGGCCGAATTCGGGGCTGGTCGAGGTCGCCGGTCAAGATGTCCCGCGTTTGCGCCCTCAAGGGCTGGCAGAGCTGCGGCGCGAAATGGGCTACCTGTTCCAGCACGCGGCCCTGATCAACTGGCTGAGCGTTTTTGACAATGTCGCGCTGCCGTTGCGCGAGACGACTTCACGAAGTGAGGTTGCAATTGAAGCCAAAGTTCTCGATGTGCTCGAACGGGTCAAGATGGTCGACGCACGAGACAAAAAGCCAAGCGAGATCAGTGGCGGCATGCAAAAGCGCGTTGGCCTCGCGCGCGCACTGGTCACTGACCCGCGCATCATTCTGTACGACGAGCCCGAAGCGGGGCTCGACCCCGAGATGTCAGCCAGCGTCAGCGCAATGATGCTTGAGCTTCGGCAAGAGCTCGGCATGACCTCCGTCACCGTCACCCACAGCTGGCATTGCGCGGAAGCCGTCGGAGATCGAGTGGCTTTCTTTGAGCATGGCCAACTGGTCATTGATGCTCCTCCGGCCGAAGTCTTGGCCAGCGAAATCCCCCGTGTGCGCGAGTTCTTCGCGACCCCTAAGTAGAGCGATACAGCATGGACAGTTCCTCCACCCGCCGCGATTTCACCTTGGGTGTCGTCTTCTTCGGCGCACTCGCGATGTTGCTCTATTACACCATCGTGCTGACCGGCTTTTCCTTGCAAGAAAAAACCTATCTGGAAGCCTGGTTCTCCGATGGCGCCGGCCTGAAAGGCGGCGACGCCGTGTTGGTCGCGGGCCTACAGGCTGGCACCGTGCGTGAAGTCGGCTATTTCGACGATCGCGCCGAGGATCGTCGCGTGCTCGTCAAGATGGAGTTTGAAACGCCGGTCACCCTGCGCGACGGATACGCGATTCAGATCAGCGAGTTCACGGTGCTCGGCGGCCGCGTGGTCGAGATCAATCCGGGCCCGGGCAGCGGTCGGCCGATCGGTGCCGACACCGAGCTAATCGGCTTGGTTGAACCCTCCGCAATTGCCGCTCTTGGCGAGTTGGTCACGACCAACCGCGACAAGGTAGACCAGATCATCGAGAACCTCCGCGTCTCCAGCGAAGCGCTTGCAAACGGCCAGGGCCCGCTTGGCGCCCTGCTGATGGACGAGGAAATGAAGGCCGAGGTCGAATCCCTGATCGCAGCCGCCGGGAAACTGGCCGCCGATCTCGAGGAAGGCAAAGGTGTGATCGGCCTGCTCACTGCCGACGAAGCCGCTCGCGATCGGGTCGCCAGCATGCTGGAAAGTGCCACCGCAGCCGTCGCCAGCATCGAGGAAATCGCCACTCAGATCGCCTCAGGCGAGGGTTTGGCCGGCGCCTTGATCTACGATGATCAGCTGGAAGCCGATGCTCTGGCCATGATGGCCAACCTGCGTGTCTCGTCGAGCGAGCTGCGCACCGCCCTCGAACGGGCCAATTCGGGGGACGGATTGCTGGGCGCCATCCTCACCGATCCAACTTTGGCAGAAGATGCTTCGGCTTTCCTCGCCAATCTGCGGCAAGTCAGCGACAATCTAGCCCAAGGCGAAGGCACCCTCGGCAAATTGTTGACCGAGGAAATCGCCTACGACGAATTGGTGAAGGCTCTCAGCTTGCTGACCGCCACCCTCGAAGACTTGAGGGAGGCCCAGCCAGTGTCCTCCTTTGCCGGTTTGCTGTTCGGTACGACCTTCTAATCGAAGGCGACCTCAGCCCACTCGTTCTCGCGTTTCACGCGGGACGCCGCGGGACCTCCCGCAACCCCTCTGCATTCCATCTCGTGACCGCTCCTGCGATCCGCAACGTGGCTATCGTTGCGCACGTCGACCACGGCAAAACCAGCCTGGTCGATTGCCTGTTCAAAACCGCCGGTGCGCTGAAGCGCGCCGAAGTCGGCTCTGATCGACTCCTCGACTCGAACGCGCTTGAGCGCGAGCGAGGCATCACCATTCTTTCGAAGAACGCCGCCATTGAATGGCGTGGCGTTCACATCAACCTGATCGATACCCCCGGTCACGCCGACTTTGGTGGACAGGTGGAGCGCGTGCTGTCGATGGCGGATGGCGTCTTGTTGGTCGTCGACGCCTTTGAAGGTCCGATGCCGCAAACGCGCTTTGTGATTGAAAAGGCTTTCGCTCAAGGCCTGCTGCCCTTGGTCGTCATCAACAAGATGGACCGCAAGGAAGCGCGCGCCGACGAAGTCCTTGGCGAGGTCTTCGACCTGTTCGCCGATCTGGGTGCCGAAGAGCTGGCGCTCGATTTCCCGGTTGCCTACGCCAGTGCGCGCCAAGGATGGGCATCGCGCGAGGCCGAAGAACCGGGCACCGATATGCAATCGCTGCTCGATCAAATCCTCGAGGTGATTCCGGCTCCGACTTTGGACTCTCAGCAGCCGATGCGGATGCAGATCAACACTCTCGATTGGGACGACTTCGTCGGCCGGATCGGGATTGGACGCGTCGAGCGTGGTGTTCTGCGCAAGGGCATGGAAGTCGTGCGGATTGGCAATGACGGCACGCGCAAGCGCGGCCGCATCAAAGAGCTTTACCGCTTTGAAGGCATGGCTCGCCTAGCCGCCGAGGAAGTCGTCGCGGGCGACATTGCTTCCTTGGCCGGCTTGGAAGAGCTGGGTCTGGGCGACACCTTGTGCAGCACGGAATTGGTCGAGCCTCTTCCTGCCATCACTTTGGAAGAGCCCACGATCGAAATGGAGTTCTTGCCGAATGACAGCCCATTTGCGGGTTCGGAAGGCCAGTTTGTGACCTCCCGCCAAGTCTCGGAACGCCTCGAACGGGCTGCCTGGATGGACCCCGCCCTGCGCGTGACGCGCGGAGACTCGCATGGCCAGTTGGTTGCCGGACGCGGCGTTTTGCACCTTGGCATCCTGACCGAAAACATGCGGCGCGAAGGCTATGAGTTTCAGGTCGGCAAGCCACGCGTGTTGATTCGCGAGGTCGACGGCAAGAAGTTTGAGCCCTATGAAAAAGCTCGCATCGACATGCCCGAAGACACCATGGGCCGCGTTATCGAGTTCTTCAGCCGACGCGGCGCAGAAATCAGCGATATGGAGCGCCGCGGAGACCGCGCCGCGCTGCACTTCCGCATTCCAACGCGCGGCTTGATCGGCGCGCGTTCGCCGCTCTTGTCCCTGACCCGCGGCGAGGGAGTTCTTTCTTCCCTGAGCGACGGCTACGACGACTGGCACGGCGAATTGACCGACCGCAACCAAGGCGTGTTGGTGAGCAGTCACCAAGGCAAGGTCTCGGCCTATGCTCTGCGCAACCTCGAAGACCGCGGTGAGTTTTTTGTCTCGCCAGGCGACCAGGTTTATGCGGGCATGGTGGTCGGCGAGAACAACAAGGATGAGGACATCACCCTGAATGTCTCGCGCGAGCGCAAGCTGACCAACGTGCGCAGCGCCAACAAGGATGTCAACGAGTCGATCCGGGTCGCCCGCCAAATCAGTTTGGAAGGCTTCTTGGAATATCTCGGCGACGATGAGTTGCTCGAGGTGACGCCGCAGTCTCTGCGCCTGCGCAAACGCATGCTCGACGAAAAGTCGCGCCTGCGCATCGCAAAGCGCGTGACTTAGAATCGCGCGGGTGCGCTTTCTGACCCGTCCTCGCCGCGTCGGCAGCCTGTTTGGGGTGCCGCTGATGGTCTCGCCCTTGGTCGTCGCTGTGCTTGGCTTGCTGCTCTTGCATGTGTCGCATCGAGCGGGCGTTGCCGCGGCGGGCGAGACGGTCGGTTGGCTGGCACTCGCGATCGCCTCCTTGCTCGCGCATGAGGCGGCACACGCGCTCATGGCCCGACAGCTCGGCCTGCGCGTGCACGACATTCAGATCGGCCCACTTGGCGGCATGGCGCGCATGGAAAACGTCAGTCACCGCCCAGGCATTGAGTTCCGCGTGGCCGCAGCCGGACCAGCGATCAATCTCTTGCTTGCCGCGGCGTTCCTGCTTGTCCCTGGCAATTTGGGCAAAGGTGGCACCCTCATCAATCTGGTGTTTGGCATGGGCAATCTGTTGCCCGCCTTCCCGCTTGATGGTGGGCGCATGCTGCGCGCCTGGCTGGCTGCGCGCGCCCCGCTCTTGGCGGCGACTCGGGCAGCGATTGCCGTCAGCCACTGGATCCTGCTGATCGCCCTCGCAATTGCTGGATGGTACGGCGAGTTCCTGCTCGCGCTGCTGCTCTGTGTTTTCTTGTATCTCGCGGGCCAAGAAGAACTCATGCAAGTCCTGCTGCGCACAGGCACCGACTCCACGGTTGATCCGGGCGAGGTCATGCGCCGCGCTCTTCGTCCCGACGAGAAGGACAAGGCTGAGCCTCCGGCCCCTTCCTAGCGGCCTGATAAGATTCGCATATGTTCGGATCTCTCCTTCGCACGGCAGCCCTTGCGGCCGCGATTCTCGGCCTGACGACCAGTCTGATTGCGCAAGACGGCAAACGCGGAGAGAAGCCTCCGGTCTTGATCCCACCGAGCCAGGGTGGATCCAGTGAGACCCCCAAGCCTGAGCAGGCCCCGGGTCATCAAGGCCGTCCGGTTGATGACGAGGTCGAGCGAGCGCTGCGTGACCAAGCGGCGCAACAACAGCAAGCAGCCCAAGACACAAAACAGCCACGCGGTATCCCAGCTGGGCTGAAACTGCCCTACACGAGCAATCGCAAACTGATTGAGGTCAACAAAACTTCGATCACGACTGCTGAACTCAATCAGTATTTTGCCTACTACCAGAGTTTTCGCCCGGGGCCAGCCGACCTCTTGCTGCGCGATGCGGTCAAGGCATTGCTACCCATGAAAGTTGTGGCTGACAAATACTCGGACGATCTTCCCGCGATGCGCAAGCGAATTGACGAGGCGCTCGACCAGGTGCGAAACGGCGCCGAATGGGGCAGCGTCGTCGCGCAATACAGTGACGATGGCGAAGCCGAGAATCCGGAAGGCAAGTACGTGTTTGGTCGCGAACGCGCGGTGCAACCCTTCGACCGGCTTGCACATTCGGGAAGAATTGGCCAGATCCACGGCCCCTTCCTGACCGTTTATGGCTACCACTTCCTTGAGGTCTTGGATTACCAACGCGGGGAAACGGGCGCCGAGGATCAAACCACCGTCCGTCATGTCCTGGTGATGTACCCCGACCTAAAGAAGCGCGATGCTGCCGGCGATGACATCCGCGGCTACATCAAGGCTCTGGTTGCCTCGGCCAAGATTGAGGTGCTTGAGCGCGGCTCTCAAGCCCTGCTCGGCCCGCCTGCACGCAAGTAGCCTTGCTGCGCTATTCGGTCGGCTCGGTCGGTTCGGCCGGCGCGAGCTTGACGAGGACCTCGTTGCCGGCCACACTCTCGCCGGCACGGACCAGAACCTCTTCGACGAGGCCACCGTATTCGGTGCAGATCTCATTCTGCATCTTCATGGCTTCCAGCATCAGGACGGGAGCACCTGGCTCAAGGAGCTGCCCGGCTTGCACGTGTACAGCGACCACAATGCCTGGCATCGAAGCCAAAATGGTCTCGGCCTTCGGGCGCGTGGCTGCCAAGGTGTCGGCGGCGCGTTCGGTTTCGTCAACCGCTTGTACGCGAAAGCTCTCGCCCGCGATCGTGACTCCCAGGTCGGTCGCACTGTGCTGCTCAATCGACGCCGCGTAGCTGCGACCATCGATGCCCACCGCGTATTGACCGAGCCGGTCCACATCGCGGAAGTCGGCTTCGATTTCGCGGCCGTTGACCAACAGGCGCGCGTGGCCTGGACTGCGTTCCAGGACTTCTAGCTCGATTTCTCGGCCAGAACTCAGAGTCATGAAGAACTTCATCGGCTCGACCTCCAGCCTTGCGAAGCACCTCGACCGGCCGCTACCCACGGAGAAAGCCCGCCGCCTTGCGGTTCGCGCTGCAGCGGAGCGGCGCCTTGGTGCAGTCGGTGCAGCGCCGCGATCACTGCGGCGGTTTCTTCCAAGTCATCGTCGACATCGCGGTGAATCAGGCGCGCTTGAGCCAAATAGCGCTCGACGAAGTTGGTGTCGGCGCGAGCTTCACAGAACTCATCGGTCTGCAGAATCTGCATCGAGAGACCGGCACTGGTGGTCACCCCGCCAATGTGCAATTCGCGAAGCATCCGCATCATGCGCCGGCGAGCTTGTTCACGATCTGCGCCTGATGCAATCAGCTTGCCGATCATCGCGTCGTAATACGGTGTGATCTCCATGCAGTGATACACCGCTGCATCAACGCGCACACCGGGACCGGAGGGCATGCGCACCCCATGAATCGTGCCGATCGACGGCATGAAGTTATTGGCCGGATCTTCAGCGTTGATCCGCACTTCAATCGCGTGACCGCGCGGTCGGAATCGGCTCAGGTCGGGCAGAGGTTCGCCGCTTGCGACCCGGATCATCAACTCGACAAGGTCGACTCCGAAGACCTCCTCGGTCACCGGATGCTCGACCTGCAAGCGAGTGTTCATCTCAAGGAAATAAAACTCGCCGTCGGCATAAAGAAACTCCACTGTTCCGGCGGAGTAGTAACCGACCACGCGCGCGGCAGCGACCGCAGCCTCTTGAATGCGTTCGGTCACGCCCTCGGCGAGATTGACGGCCGGAGCCTCTTCGATCAACTTCTGGTGGCGTCGTTGGATCGAGCACTCGCGGGTTCCGAGTGAGTAAATATTGCCTTGTTGGTCGCCGAGGATTTGCACCTCGATGTGGCGGGGTTGAACCACCATTTTCTCGACCAGCATGCGTCCATCGCCAAAGGAACTCTTTGCTTCGCCATGGGCGCTCGAGAAAGCTTGTTGCATCTCCTCGGCACAGTGAACCGCACGAATGCCTTTGCCGCCTCCGCCGGCCGAAGCTTTTAGCATGACTGGATAGCCGATTTCGTCGGCAATCTTGCAGGCCGCAGCAACGTCGGCAACCGGTTCAGTTGACCCGGGCACGACTGGCACGCCAGCGTCGATCATCGCTTTCCGCGAGGCCAATTTATCGCCCATCAGTTCCATGGCGCGGGTCGGCGGCCCGACGAACGCGATCCCCGCGGCCTCGCAAGCGCGCACCATGTCAGGGTTCTCAGCAAGGAAACCAAAACCCGGATGAATCGCGTCCGCTCCGGTCTCTTTGGCCACCTCGATCACACGATCGATGCGCAAGTAACTGTCTTGCGGTGCGGCTCCTCCTAATAAGCGCGCTTCGTTGGCAAAGCGCACGTGCAGCGCCTCGCGGTCTGCCTCGGAGTAGACAGCAACGGTCGAGATGCCCAGGTCGCGACAACTGCGCGAAATACGCAGTGCAATTTCACCGCGGTTCGCGATCAGAAGTTTACGAATCACCGGCATGTCTAGAGAGGAATCGACCCGTGCTTCTTGGCCGGCAAGGAGACCCGCTTGGTGGCATGAAGGTCGAGCGCCTTGAGCAGCTGGCGGCGGGTATCCGCAGGCTCGATGACTGCGTCAACGAATCCGCGCGACGCCGCGTCAAAGGGATTGTTAAAGCGCTCTTTGTATTCCGCAACCTTGCGCTCTTCTTCTGCCGCCGGATCGTCGGCGGCCTGAATTTCGCGACGGAAGATGATCTTGGCTGCACCCGCTGCTCCCATCACCGCGATCTGCGCACTCGGCCAAGCTGCGTTCCAGTCGCCGCCCGTGGACTTCGAGGACATCACGCAATAGGCGCCGCCGTAGGCCTTGCGGGTAATCACAGTGAGCTTGGGGACCGTGGCTTCGCAGTAAGCGTAAAGCAACTTGGCCCCACGGCGAATGATCCCGCCAAGCTCTTGCTGGCTACCCGGCAAGAAGCCTGGCACATCTTCAAATGTGACAATCGGAATGTTAAAGGCATCGCAGAAGCGCACGAAACGCGCACCCTTCTCGCTGGCATCAATATCCAATACGCCCGCCATCACCGCAGGTTGGTTGGCAACGATGCCAACCGGCCGGCCACCCAATCGCGCAAAGCCAATCAGGAGATTGCGCGCGAACTCCGCTTGCACCTCAAAGAAGTCGCCTTCATCGAATACCGCCTCGATGACTAAACGCATGTCGTAAGGCTGATTGGACGATTCTGGAATCAGCGTATTCAGCGACTCCGTGCGCCGATCCACAGGATCTTTGAAGCTCTTGCGCGGTGGATCTTCCGCGTTGTTCTGCGGCAAGAAACTCAACAAACGTCGCACGCGCACCAGCGCTTCGGCATCGTCGGCACAAGTGAAGTGCGAAACGCCGCTGACCTGCGCGTGGACTCGTGCCCCACCCAGGTCTTCCGAGGTTACTTCTTCGTGCGTGACCGTCTTGACGACATCGGGGCCGGTGATGTGCATATAGCTAGTGCCGTCCACCATGAAGATGAAGTCCGTCAACGCCGGTGAATAAACCGCACCGCCCGCACACGGACCCAGAATCGCGGACAGCTGCGGAACCACGCCGCTGGCGCGCACATTGCGCAGGAACAAACTTGAATAGCCCGCTAAGGACACCACGCCTTCTTGGATACGCGCTCCACCCGAATCGTTGATGCCGACCACTGGGATTCCCAGGCGCATCGCAGTATCCATCAAACGCACAATCTTGGCTGCGTGCTCTTCGGAAAGGCTGCCACCAAAGACCGTAAAATCCTGACTGAAGACGGCAACCGGGCGGCCGTCGACGAGACCAGTTCCCGTGACGACACCTTCGCCGGGAATGAGCTGATCGCCCATGCCAAAGTTGTCACAGCGATGCGTGACCAGTTGGCCGATCTCCTCGAAAGAGCCCTGGTCCAACAACAGGTCAATGCGCTCGCGCGCGGTCAGTTTGCCCTTGGCATGCTGCGCGTCCACGCGTGCTTGACCACCGCCGAGGCGCGCGGCCTCTTGCAGCGCAGCGAGTCGAGTCGAAACGTCTTGGCTCATATCAGAATGGCAGTCCTAGGCTTCGGTGGATGGGTTGGGGTTCGATGGATCTTGCCAAGGACCTTCGCCGCCCTCGACCAACTCGGCAAGCACTCCACCGGTTGCGTGCGGATGCACGAACGCGATCTTGGTTTGATGCGCCCCTGCTGTTGGCTCGAGGTCAATCATGCGGCCGCCGGCAGCGGCCACCTGTTCGACCGAGGATGAACAATCCGCGACTGCAAGTGCGAGGTGATGCAGGCCGGGACCGCGCTTGGCAAGAAAGCTTGTCAGCGGCGAGTCGGGCCGTCTCGGACAGACCAACTCAATGCGCGTCTCTCCGGCGTACATCATCTGGACTTCGACCCCTTGATCGTCGACAAGCTCTCGCGCACCAACTCGGAGGCCGAGACGGTCTCGCCACATCGCTGTGGCTTCGTCGAGATCCTCGACCGCGATGGCCAAATGATCGACTCCAAGGATGTCTGGCATCCGCCCAGTTTAGGCGCGCGCCCTGCCGCCGCGTACACTCCGAACACGATGATGCAGGCCCCGCAAGTCCCCCACGATCAGGAGTTTCGCTTCCGCTGCCAAGTCGCGACGCGGTGGTCGGACGAAGACCTCCAGGGCGTGCTGAATAACGCCGTTTATGCCACGCTTTGCGAGGAGGCGCGCTATCGCTATTTCGAGCAGCTAGACCTACTCGAGGCGGACCGCCATTTCCCGTTTGTGCTTCTGCAAAGCAACATTCGATTCCTCGCCCCCGGAATAGGCGCAAGCCGGGTGGAAATCGCTGTCCGAACGGTGCACTTGGGCAGCCGTAGCTTTCGCCAGGCGTATCGAATCCGCGAAGCCTCAACCGGCGCGGTTTGGGCCGAAGCGGAAGCGGTCCTGGTGCTTTGGGACCCGGCCACCCGGGTCAGCGCAGAGATCCCCTTCGCGTTTCGCGAAGCTGTACGCACCCTTGAGGATTTGCCCGCCCAGAATGGGACGACCTAGGCCGCGCGGCGCTGAGAGCCGAAGCCGAGCTCGTTATCGCTATGCAAGCGCGGGATGGGCGTCGGTGCTGGCCCCGGCCGGACCACGCCTTCCCCCCACAGACGCAACGCCATCTGAACCCAATGCGGGTCGAATTGCGAGCCCGCTCCTTCTTCCAACACTTTGAGCGCGTCGCGGGTTCCCGAGGCGCGGCGATAAGCCTGATGCATCCGAAGCGCGTCGAGGGTATCGGCAATCAAGACGATGCGCGCGGTCTCCGGAATCTCGTTGCCGCGCAAACCATCGGGGTAACCACGTCCGTCCCATCGTTCATGCTCGGCACGCATCGCCTCGACAAGCGGATCGCCAGGCGGCAGATACGGTCGCACCAAAGCCTCGCCGCAAACCGAGGCCATCTGCACGATCTCCCATTCGGCTGGCTCGAGCGGATCGGGGCTCTCCAGAATGGACAGGGGAAGCGCGAGTTTGCCGAGGTCATGTAAATAGCCAGCAAGAAAGACCTGTCGCAGTCGCACGGGTTCGAATCGATGCGAAAACTCTGCTAAGCGCAAGGCCATCGCAGCAACCCGGCGTCCGTGCGCCGCTGTTGCTGGATTTCGCTCTTCTAAGGCCAAGAGCAGGGCGTGCACGGGGGACGGAAGAATTCGAAGATATTCATGGAGGGGGTCGCAGGGCATAGAAAGAGTCGACGCTTCCTCTTCGTCCGTCCAGACCGTGACTTGAGCCACTTTAAGAGTGCTGTGTTAGCTTGATCTCGCCAGCTAGGGATGGAGTTCCCTTCCCCCGTGCCATGACTCTTCGCTCCGCGACTCCCCTTCTCGCCGCGCTCGGCTTTCTCTGCGCGCCGGCGGTCGCTCAATCCAACGCCGAAGCGGATCTCTACCTCGTTGGCGACACCTTGGGCGATCCCTTGGTCGCCGAAGTCAGCGACTCGGTGCCGAATTCGGTCACCTATCTGCTGCCGAGCTTTGACCTGTCGGGATCGAATTACTTGATCGGATTGTCGGGCGACCCGAACGACTTCCTCACGATTGGCCTGAGCCTGGCGCAATCGGGCACTTTTTTTACAAAGCGTGCCGATTCGAGCGGCCGCACCAGCTTCGCCCTGGGCCTGCCGAATACGCTCACGCTGCTTGACCGGAAGATTCACTTTCAAGCGTTCAGCACCGTCGGGCCGACGAGCTTCGAGAAATTCAGTTCGATCGCGACCATCAGTGTCAATCAAAAGGATCGTTGGCAAGATCTCGCCGACGCGCCGGTCGCGACGGCCAACCTCGCTTTTGTCCTCGAGGACCTGACACCGGAAGGCGGAGCGCGTTCGTTGGTTTTATGCGGCGGCGGCCCCTACTTGCTGACCGATGAGAACACGCCCTATCCGACTGAGAATCGGATCTGGCGCTATGACACGGTTCGAGAAGAGTTCGAAATCTTGCCTGGCCAAATGCAAGATTCGCGCGCATTCCACAACGCGGTCCGCTTGCAAGACGGTCGCATCTTTGTTTGCGGTGGAGTGCAAGGACCACTCGGCACGGGTCCGTATCACACGGCGGTGCTGAATACCGCCGAGATCTACGACCCGACCAGTGGCACTTGGAGCAGCGCCGCGCCGATGAGCAGTTTCCGCGCCGGCTCGACAGCGAATCTGATGCCCGATGGACGCGTCTTCGTCGCCGGTGGCACCAAAGGCGATAGCCAGAACCGTCTGTTTTCTGTCGACGATCTGCTGACGACGAGCTTGCGCACAACCGAGATTTACGACCCTGTCAGCAATCGCTGGACGGCGGGCCCCAACATGGCCGAACCGAAAGTGGGCGCGGTCAGCGTCGTTCTGAGAAACGGCACGATCATGATCGCCGGTGGCGTCACGTTTACGACCATCTTCGGAATCCCGATTCCTGACTTTTCGAATCAGGTCAGCTTTTACAACCCGAACAATGGCAACATGACCGCCAACACGATGCGCGAGAAACGTGCGCTGTTTGGCATGGCCAAGCTCAGCGATGGGCGCGTCTTGATTGCCGGCGGCGGCGGCGGCGACATTTTCAACATCGGCCCGATCAAGAAAACCGAGATCTATACCCCATCGACCGGCAAGTACACCAACCTCGCTTTGCTTGACACCGCGGTGGTCTTCTCGGGCTGCGTCGCCCTACCGGATGGCCGCGCAGTCATCATCGGTGGCGCCAAAGGCGATCTCGATGACCCGGTGCCGGTGCGCGATGCCTGGATGTTCGACCCGAACGGCGACACGATCACACCGCTTCCGGATATGAACGCGGCGCATGGCGGACACGCGACCGTGTTTACGGCGAATGGCAATATCACCGTGATTTCGGGCGAGTCCAATCTCGGCGTCGCTGCGGGGACCAGTGAAAGCTTCTCGCTCAGTAACTAGGCCAGGTCAAGCTCCATCTGCTCGCTGCTACCAACGCAGCGAGTATCCCAACACCAGCGCGTAATTGGTTTGCCGATACGTGTCGTGCGAGAAGTCGGAAAGCACGCTGTTTTCGGAAGTGCGCACATTTTGCGGCAGTGCGACCGCTGCGCCCAGGTGCCAAGTGCCGCCCCCGGGTCCATGTCGAAGACTCAAACCGCTGCCGAGATGCCAATGGTTGGATGGCAACAAGCCCGGCACCACAGCCCCCCCGACCGGATCCGAACTCCAGCCGAGGCCCAGTCGCGAGGTGACGTCCCATCCTTCGACGAGTCGACCATGCTCGGCAAGTTGGCGACGCGCCCACGGGGCTGGCACCCAAATCCAATCGTGCTCCCAGCCGAGTGAAATCGAAATCGAGTCGTGCCATCGATTGTCGAGTTCGATGGTGGTGTCGCCATTCCCCCCGAGCATGGCGTTGAAGTCTTCGTTCGAGCCATTGCTCAACTCGGCGACCCAACCATCGAAGGTCTGCGACCACTTCGTGTAGATCGCTTGAAAGTGCAAGCGGTCGCGCATCTGGATCGGTTGGAAATAGGCGAATCCAAGCTGCGCCGGGAAGCGGATATCGGCGATCCGTAGGTCGTAGGTGCTTTGGGTCGACGCGTCCGCTCCGAAAGTCGCCCGAATCACATCGCCGAGGTCAGCCTCAAGATCGATCTCGGCGCGTCCGTGGATGTCGACCGCGCTGGACGGTGGTCGAAACCACAAGCCAAAGCGACGCCCGCGGTCGTCCTCATAAGCAAAGCCAAGCTTGAGAAAACGCATCAGGTCCGCTTCGGCATCGGTGTCGTACTCGACCTGAAACTGCTGCAGATCGCGCCCGCCAAGCGCGCCGAGAGTCTTCAAGAACTCGCCCCAAGTGTCTGCGAGCCCGTTCAGCGGAGGTGGAGGCTCACCTTGCAGGCGGTCTAGATCGAATTCGGTCGCCGAGGCTAAGGACAGGTCGGTATTGCGAAAGGACGCGCCTAACCCAAACGAAAGGCCCGGTGCCGGGGTCCACGCCAGGCTGGGCTCAATCGCCAATTGCACCACTTCACTCTGCACTTCAATCCAGCGTTCGCGCGGCAAGAAGTTGCCCGATCCCGGAGAGCTTTCATCGGCTGCAATATCGAGCTGGGTCAGCCGGTCGAAGCGCGATGAGCCGCCCGCGGTCGGCAGAATCTGAAAACTCCAAGCCCAGTTCCGGGAAGCTCGCATGCCCACCGCAAGAAACGGAGCGACCGCTGTGAAGTCCGCTGCCGAAAAGCGCCGCCCGGCACGATCGGTGCCAATGATCGGGTTCGCAACTCCTCGTAACGATGCATCGAAGGCCCATCCTCCAACATCCGGAAGCGAGAAGCCCAGCATGGCCGGGTTGTGTGCAGCTTCGGCGAGGTCTTCTCCTCCGGCCAAGCCCGCGCCGGCTAGCCCAGCCATGCGCGGGGAATCTCCGGTGATCTCTCCTCCCAGTTGCGCGGCAAATCCGCGCGGAGCGCAAAGCAAGAGCGCTCCGCAGGCGAGTAGCCGGAAGCGCTTCGGCATCACGCCGGGCAATTCTCGCGCAGGAATGCGAGCACGCTTTCAAAGTCCTGCGGGGGTTCGCTGCGGAATGTCACGGTTTCGCCGGTCGCCGGATGCTCAAAACGAATCGCGTGAGCATGCAGCAGGGTACGTTCCACATCGGGGTGCCCATCCGGCATCATGCCGACGCCATAATTCTTCGCGCGATAGTGCGGGTCGCCAACGATCGGATGATCAATCGAGCGCAAGTGCGCGCGCAGTTGATGCTTGCGACCCGTCTTCGGCCGCAGCCGCAGCACGCAGAAGCCGTCGAAGCGTTCATGAATCTGCCAAAAGGTGGCCGCATCGCGCGTGCCACGGTCAAAGGAACGCGTGACTTTGACTCGATTCGGGCGACGCGGATCCGAGCTGAGCCGCTTCTCAATCCAATCCGACTCAAAGCGCGGCACTCCGTAGACCAGGGCGCGATATTCCTTGGACACGCTGCGATCGGCAAACTGCTGCATCAGATCCTCAAAGGCAGCTTTTTCAAAGGCCACGATGCAGACTCCACTGGTGTCCCGGTCGAGCCGGTGCACGATGCCTGGGCGATCCGCGCCCTGCGCAATCGGCAGATTCGGGCCATATCGACTGACTAACCAAGATGCCACGCTGGCTTGTCGATCGCCGGCCGACGTGCCATGCATGACCAAGCCCGCGGGCTTGTCCAGAATCGCCAGGGTCTCGTCCTCGTAGATCAGCTTGGGCTCAAGCGCCGATCCGGCCTCAGGGACCATCTGACGCGGCGGCCTCAGAGCAAGTTCTTGGCCTGCGGCGACAGGATCGCCCGGCTCGGCCAGGACTGCACCATCGACCCGCACGCGGCCATCTCGGATCCATGTTCCCAATCGGGAACGAGTCACCTCAATTGGCACACATCCGAGCACCGCAAGGTCTAAACGGGATCCGGCAAGTTCCTCCGGTACAGTCGCGCGCAGCGTATGAGAGTCGTCCGACATGTTGAGAAACCACCAAGTCGTGACAGTCTAAAGCAATGGACTCCCGCGTGCCTGATGGATAGCCGTCAGCGTGTAATCGGGTAAACTGCTCGACCGTCTTCTCAGCGCCCTCCTTCGAGATCACGATGCTCACCTCCCTACTCCTGCTTGCTCTTCCGGCCCCTGTGGCTCTCCAGAATTCCGGTGCGGACCGGGCCCCCGCCGGCCTGGTCGAAATTCCCGCCGGACGCACCCGAGTCGGCCAATCCGAATCGGACGCCAAGCACCTGATCGAGGAAAACCCGAATGACGCCTCCCTGATTGGCGCACAAATTGGCGAATTCCGCGCCGATGTCCAGCGCTTCTGGATTGCGCCCACGGAGGTCACCAACGAGATTTACCTGCGCTTTGTCGAGGACACGGGCGCCATGCCGCCAGCTTCCTGGGTGCAACTCGACCGCGAGCAACGCTTAGCGATCATTGAGAAGCTCAAGGAAGTAGATGGCCCGGGCGCCAAACTCGACGCGGCCACCCTGGGCAGGTGGTGGGAAGAGAATTGGCAGTCGGGTGAATACAAATGGGAGGTCCTTCCTTCGGAAGCCACGATGCCGGTGGGCTACATCAGCCACCACGATGCACGCGCCTACTGCAAGTGGGCTGGCCTGCGCTTGCCGACCGAGGAAGAGTGGGTACGCGCGGCCCGCGGTGACGAAAACGACCGCACTTTTCCGATGGGCGAGTTTGATGCCAACGTGATCGCACACGATGCCACCAAGCCGCGCGATTTGGCGTACAAGGCGTTGCCGGTTTCGGCCCTGAACAATGCTTCCAGCTACGGCATCTTTGACCTTAGTGGAAATCATTGGGAATGGACGGATAGCCGCTACCAGGCACTGCCGAAGTTCAAGCCATTCAACATGAAGACGAAGGCCGGCAAGGTCGATGTCGCGCCGAACTTCGATGCGGCGAGCTTCGTGCTCAAGGGCGGCAGCTTCATGAACCCGGGCTACGCTTGCTCGATTGATATTCGCGTCGGCATCCAACCGCAGTTCCGCGCTCCGATCCTAGGTTTCCGTGTCGCGTCGAGTGGCGTTCCTGGATTGGACTTCGCGCGTTACTCGCTCACCAACATTGGTGGTGCTTTGCTGGGCGGCCTCCCCGAAGCCGTGCTCGCGTTGGACAAGGTCATCGCGGTCGAAAAACACCGCATTGCACCCATGGCAGAAATTGAATCTCGGCGCGCCGAGCCGAAGAATGGCCTCCCTGCAAGCAAGCTGCCTGCGGGCTACGCGGTCTTTGATCGTGCCGATGCGATCGCCATGGTGCCGCTCGCCGAGCTCAACGTGAAGAAGGGCAAAATGGAACGCACCGTCGAGGACGAGGGTCCTGTGTCGGTCGGCGTGCTGTTTAGCACGGTGGCGCTGGAAGCGGCAAGCGTGCTGCCCGGCAGCTATGTCCTGATGTACGTTCCTCCGCAGGAAGCCAAGACCTTGCTCGACTTGGGGATCACCCTGCCCGAAGATCAGATTCCAGGCAACTGGAAGCCCAAGGAGCTCAAAGAAGGCGAAGTCTCAATCCGCGAGGTCTGGCCTTCGGTGGAAGGCCTGACCATGAAAGTCGACAAGCCGTACTTGTTGCTCGTCGACAAGGAGCGCACCGCTGTCAGCGCCATCGAGCTCGCACGCAAGCCGCGCGAAGAACGGGCCAAGACTGCGAATAGCAGCATCACTTTCAACCTCGACAAGGGCTACCTGAACTTCCAGTTGGCGGTTCCCGATGCGAGTGGAAGCTGGGCCTTCATCTTCAACACTCCGATCGTCCCGCGTGGCGCGGATGGCACGATGTTGAACCCGAGCGATTGGAACGCCGGGCCGTACGCGGTCGTCGAGAAGAAGGAAGATAAGTAGATCGCGACTCACCGAGTCGTATAGCAAGACGCCCTGCGAGTCCTGACTCGCAGGGCGTTCTCTTTGTGGCGCTTGAATCGTGCGACCGATCCGACCGCTACACCGACGCGAGGTTGGCGCGCAACATCTCGGCTTCGCGCTGCAACTCAAGCAAGCGCTCGCGCTCACTCGCGACGACCTCGGCATCGGCATTCTGAAGGAAACGCTCGTTGCCAAGTTTCTTCTCGATCCCGCCCACGCCCTTCTCCACCTTGTCGAGTTTCTTCTCCAAGGAAGCGCGCAATTTGCCCGAATCCGTTTCGGCAGCAAACGGCAGAAAGACCCCGCCAGCTCGAGTGAGATCCGTTCCCGAATCACCCGGACGCTCGCCATCGCTCCGAACGGTCAAGGAAGCCAAGCGCGCCAGCCAGAGCACCAGTTCCTGATTTCCGGCAATCGCCGTTTCGGCCTCGACACCTTCGGCGAGCAACTGACCTGCCGGCTGATCTCCGGCGGGGATCTCAAGCAGGGCTCGCACATTGCGGAAGCCGCGCACCACATCGCGCAGCAGATCGAATTCGCGCACAGCCGTCGCATCTTCGGCCCCTGCCGAAGTCGGCCAAGCCGCTGTGATCAAGAGATCCTCTTCGCCGCGTAGACGAGCAGGAAGCTCACCCCACAGGGCCTCGGTCAGGTAGGGAGTGAAGGGGTGCAGCAGCTTCAAGAGATCCCGCAGCACTTCGCCGAGCGTGAATCGCACGCGCGCAGCTTCGGCCTGCGCTGCGGCGTCTTCCGGTGCGTCCTCAGCGGCGCGTAAGCGACGCTTGGCGGCCTCGAGATACCAATCACAGAAGTCATCCCAAGTGAAGCGGTAAAGCGCTGTGGCGGCGTCGTGGAAGTCGTAGGCCTCCAGGGCAGCTCCCACCTCGGTCGCGGTCGCGGCGAGTCGAGCGCGGATCCAGCGATCTTCGACCGCCGTGCCGTGCTCTTCGGCCATTTCGCCTTCGAGATGGCCCAGGACAAAGCGCGCAGCATTCCAGATCTTGTTGCAGAATCGCTGACCTAGCTCGAAGCGGTTGGCAGCCAACTTCACATCCTGGCCCTCGCGAGTCAGGATCATCAGCGAGTAACGCACGGCGTCTGCCCCGTACTGCTCGATCATCTCGACCGGGTCAATGCCATTGCCTGCCGATTTCGACATGCGCTTGCCCTGGGCGTCCAGCACGTTGGCATGGATGTAGCAGGTCGAGAAGCACAGCTGCGGATCTTCACTATCAAAGGCGAGCGGGCCGTCTTCGTCGGTGAAGGCGTACCCCGCCATCACCATGCGCGCCACCCACAAATAGATGATGTCGCGCGCGGTCGACAGGAACTGGGTCGGGTAAAAACGACGCAGATCGGCAGTTTGCTCGGGCCAGCCCAAAGTGGCGAACGGCCAGAGCCAGGACGATGCCCAAGTATCGAGCACATCGTCGTCTTGGCGCACGATCGGCTTGCCTGTCTTCGGGTGCGCCGAACCAATTGCGAGGTCGTCGACCGAGGCAACGGGAACTTCGTCCTCGTCGTACCAAACCGGAATGCGATGCCCCCACCAAAGTTGGCGCGAGATACACCAGTCGCGAACGTTTTCCAGCCAATCGAGGTAGACCTTCTCCCAGCGCGCCGGCTTGAACTTCAAGCGGCCTGATTTCGCGGCGGCAATTGCCGGTTGGGCGAGCTCTTCCATCGCCACAAACCACTGCTCCGAGACCAGCGGCTCAATCGGCGTCTTCGAGCGATCTGAGATCGTCACATTGTGGGTGTAGTCCTCGATTCCATCGAGCAAGCCCAGCTCATCGAAGGCCGCAACGATTGCCTCGCGCGCCGTCTCTCGGCTCATGCCGGCAAAGCGTCCGCCATTCTCGTTGATGGAACCGTCCTTGTTGAGAACGATGATGATCGGCAAGCCCGCGCGTGCGCCGCGTTCGTAGTCAGCAGGGTCGTGCCCGGGCGTCAACTTGACCGCGCCCGTGCCAAAACTCGCGTCGACGGTTTCGTCGGCAACGATCGGAATCTCGCGATCGACCAAGGGCAGGCGCAGAGTCTTTCCGACCCAGTCCTTGGAGCGCGCGTCGTCGGGATGCACGGCCACGCCGGTATCGCCCAACATCGTCTCGGGACGCGTGGTCGCGACCACCAAGTGGCCACTGCCATCCGACAGTGGATAACGCAAATGCCATAAGTGGCCCTTGCGCGTCTCGTACTCAATCTCGTCATCCGAAACGGCGGTTTGCAGCTTGCAATCCCAGTTGACGATGCGCGCGCCTCGGTAGACGTGGCCTTGCTCCCACAAACGCACAAAACTCACGCGCACCGCATGCGACATATCCGCGTCGAGGGTGAACTTGGTGCGGTTCCAATCGCAACTCGCACCCAAGCGGCGCAGCTGACCGAGAATCGTGTTGCCGTGATGCTCCTTCCAATCCCAAACCTCCTTGAGGAAGGCCTCGCGGCCGAGTTCCTTGCGAGTGGTTTGCTTCTCTTGATAGAGCTTCTTCTCGACGACCGCTTGGGTCGCGATGCCAGCGTGATCCGTGCCCGGGAGCCACAGCGCGTCATAGCCGCTCATGCGCCGGTGCCGAATCACGATGTCCTGAATTGTGTTATTCAGTGCGTGCCCCATGTGCAAGACGCCGGTGACGTTCGGCGGCGGCATCATGATCGAAAAGGTCTTGCGATTGCCTGGCTCGGCAGGCGGCGCAAAACAGTCGCCGGCTTCCCAGCGGGCATAGATCGCGTCTTCAAACTCCGCTGGGGTATAGCGGGTCGGAAGCGTCGGTGCGGTGCTCTCCGTCATCTTCAGTCCTCCTTGGCAGGCGCGCCGGTCACGGCGGGCGAGCACAATCGAGCCAGGGATTGTCGCAGATCCGGCGGCCGGAAGCCCAACTCTCTGATCGCGCGTTCGCAACGAAGAATCAGACGTGGTGGGCGTGGCGCGCCGCGCCAATCGGCCAGGCTTGCGGCTTGGTGATTGGAATTGATCCCCGCCGCCGCGCAACTCAGCGCACCCAGCTCGAAGCGACTGACCGCATCGGCGCCGGCCAAATGAAAAACTCCCGTGCGGGCCTCGCCGATCAGCAAGGCGGAGATTGCGTGGACGAAATCGGCTGGGTCCGCGGGCGCTCGCCATTCGTCGACAAACAGCGAGAGCGACCGTCCGGCTCGCGCCGCGGCAAGCACGCCGGCTTCGGCACCCATCTTCGCTGGCCAACCCGGCACAGGCGGCCCAAGCAGCAAGGGCAGACGGACCACGGCCCCACCACTTGCCAGAGCAATCGATTCCCCATGCGCCTTGCTGCGTCCATAGGCATGCACGGGCGAAACGGCAGCGTCTTCCGCGTAACTCGCCGCAGCACCATCAAAGACCTGGTCGGTACTGCAGACCACCAAGCGTGCCCGGTTTTCCGCACGGTCGATGGTTCCGAGCTCTTGCAGCGACTCCGCCAGTTCGCGCAGCACGCCCGCATTCAAACGATCCGCCAAGGCTGGATCTTGCTCGCAATCATCGGTCCGGGAGAGGGCCGCAGCGTGCAGGACCGCGCGCGGGCGCAGGGAGCGAACCCGATCCGCCAACTGGCCAGGTACCGAGAAATCGGCGCTCTCAAAACGGTGGTCTCGCCAAGATTGCGGCGCTCGACGACCGAGCACCACAATCTCCGAGCCCGCGAGCAGGCTCGCAAGCCCACCCCGCGCGAGCCCTGCTCCAAAAACGCCGCCCATTCCGGTCAACAGGATGGGGGCTTCACGGTGGGAAGAACCAGGCACGTCGTTAGGCTACTGCTTCGCATGCGAGTTGCCTTGCTTGCCAATCCCTGGTCCGGCCGCGGCGCCGGTCCCGCTCGAGCGCACGCAATCGCTGCAGCTCTCGAGCCGCATGGATGGAATGCGTGCTTGCACATCAGCGAATCCCGTTTGGATACGGTGCATTGGGGCCGCGAGCTCATCGCAGAGGGGTCCGGAGCAAGCGGTGACCGTGTCGAGCGCGCGGTGGTGATTGGTGGCGATGGCACGCTCAATGCCGCAGTAGAAGGCATGCTCGAAGGCGCTCGCTCGGGGGCCGAGATCCCTCCGGTTCTCCAAGTCGGCCTCGGAACGGCAAACTTGTTAACCCATGAACTTGGGCTGCCACGTCGCGACCGACAACTCGCCGAACTCGTCGAAGCGGGAAGCTTCCAGCCCTTCGATTATGGCGCTCTGCAGCTTGCCACGGCGGCCGACGCTCCCCCCTCGCCGCGCCCCTGCCTCTTGGTTTGGGATTTTGGCTTGGGGGGAGCGCTGATGAAAGCGATGGACGAGGTCCGCACCGGACCGATTCGGAAAAGCCACTATGCCGGGCTGTTACTCGACGTCTTACGCAAGTACCAGCCAGCCCCCCAGCGGGTCAGCGTCGATGGCGAAGATCTCGGCGAGTTTGAATACGGCATCGTCACGGGCATTCGCACCTATGCGTCCTCGGCAATCAAGTTCCCCCGGCCGAAATACGACGACGGTTTGTGGGAGGTCTACTTGTTTCCAAAGGTCACCAAACGCTTGCTGCTCGGGCTCGCAGGACGCGCCCTGCTGCGCCGTATCGAGAAAACACCAGGACTGGTCCACCGGAAAGGCCGCAAAGTTCAAGTTTCTGGCGCCGATCCAGCACCCGTGCAAATCGACGGCGACTACTACGGCCACACTCCCGTAGAATTCACGCTCTCCGGGCGCACCATTCCCATTCTGTGCCCACCGCGCCGATGAACTCTGCCCCCGTCGAGATCGTTCCCGGCCTGCGCTGCGGCGCGGGCGAACTCCCCCTGCTGATTGCTGGCCCGTGCGCGATCGAGGGCCCACAAACGATTGATTACGCACACGGGATTCGTGAGGCGATCGACGGCTTGCCGGTTCAGTGGGTCTTCAAGGCTTCCTTCGACAAAGCCAATCGCACTTCCGCGGCCGGCGGGCGCGGAGTCGGCTTGGACGGCGGCCTCGCGATCCTGGCGCAGATTCGTGAGCAACTGGGGATCTCGGTGCTGACCGATGTGCACTTGCCCGAACAGTGCGCACCGGTCGCGGAAGTCTGCGATGTGCTGCAGATCCCCGCGTTCTTGTGTCGCCAAACGGATCTCTTGCTCGCGGCGGGCGCGACCGGCAAGACGGTCAACATCAAGAAGGGTCAGTTTCTTGCACCGGGTGGCATGGCCAAAGCAGCCGACAAAGTGCGCGCGGCGGGCAACGACAAGGTGCTGCTCACGGAACGGGGCACCTTCTTCGGCTATGGCCGCTTGGTCGTCGACTTCGCCGGCTTCCCCGAGATGCGGCAGGCCGCGCCGTTGATCTTCGATGCAACCCACTCGGTGCAACAACCCGGTGGCTTAGGCGACCGTACCGGAGGCGATTGGCAAATGGCTCCGGTCTTGTTGCGCGCGGCGACAGCGGTGGGCTGCGATGGATGGTTCCTTGAAACGCATCCGCGGCCCCTCGAGTCGCCATCGGATGGGCCGAACATGATTCCGCTTGCGGAACTGCGGCGCGTGCTCGAAGAAGCGCTTGCGATTCGCGCTGCAATCTAAACGATTGCGCGCCTAGGTCTTTTCGGCGAAGCGCTCTTGCAGACGCTCGACGATCCGATGCAGGATCTTCGAGACGCGTGACTGCGAGATGCTCATCTCGTCGCCGATCTCTTTCAGCGTGCGACCTTCAAAGAAGCGCTTGTAGAGGATCTCGCGATTCTCCAACGAGAGCGTGCCGGCGATTTGCTCAAGCAACTCGCGGCGGTGCGCGTCTTCGCTGGGGCCTTCGGCGCGTGCGTCTTCCAGAAAGTCGAGGCCAGCTTCGCTTTCGCCGTCTTCGGAGACCGGCTTGCCACCGGCGAGCACTGGCGCTTCATGATCCTTGCCGAAGCGTTTGTGGTACTCATCGACATCCATGCCGAGGCCCGCTGCGATCTCTTGGTCGACCGGAGTCCGACCGAGTTCGCCACGTAAGGTCTCGATGACTTCCTTCTTGCGGTTCAAGCGGTGGCGCATTGGCCGCGGCAGCCAATCGTGGCGCCGCAACTCGTCGAGGATCGCGCCATGCACGCGGTGCTCACAGAATGCTTCGAAGGGAACTCCGCGATCCGGGTCAAAATTCTGAATCGCTTGAATCAGGCCGACATCCCCTGCCGCTTCCAGGTCCGCCATCTCGACCGAACGCGGGAGGCGCGCCTTGACCCGACGTGCAACACGTGCTGCGTGGGGCCGGTAGTACTCGACGAGGGCGTTGCGAGCATGGAGGCATTCGTCTCCACGGAAATCCGCCCACAGGCGAATCAATGCTGGATTCTCTGTGCGGGGACGGCGCGCTCGCTTGACCATGAGGAGTGATTTCGGGGGAGGTTGCGCGGGCGTCGGTCCGCGACTTTGAAAATTCCACTGAAATCATGCACAGGTTGCAAGCAACTGCACACAAAAAGTTTTTGCTTCAGCCCTTCAATCGCTCCATCGCGCGCGCTTCTGCAGCGCGCATCGCGAGCCGATCTTGCTCTTCGTGATCGTCGTAACCGAGCAAGTGCAAGCAACCATGCACGATGTAAAGCGTGCATTCCTCAATTGGCGAATGTGCGTGTTCGACCGCGACACGGGCCGCCATTTCGACATTCACGAGAATCTCGCCGAAGCAATCTTCGTCCTCGTACGGGAATGCCATGACGTCTGTCGCGCTTGGATCGTTCAAAAATTCGGCGTGCAAATCGCAGTGTTCTTGCTCGTCCATGAGCACCACTTCGACCCGAACATTTTTTGGTCCTTTTTCGGATTCCCAGACCGTTCGGACCGCTTTTCGCACCTGTTGCGCGTTCAACAAGGCATCTTGCCGCGCTCGATTGGTCACCGCGACAACGACGCTTGCGTCATTCGTCATCGCCATACGCCTCGACAATGCGCTGCACCAACGCACTGCGTTGCACATCGCTGCGCGAGAACTCCACCCAGCTCACACCCTGCACATCACGCAGGCGATCGATCGCTTCTGCCAGGCCACCCTTCTGATCTTTCGGCAAATCCGACTGCGTGCGGTCGCCTGTGACGACTGCTCGCGTGCCCTCCCCGAGTCGGGTCAGAAACATCTTCAGCTGTCCGGTTGTTGCGTTCTGGGCTTCGTCCAAAATGACGTAGGAGCGGGCCAAGGTGCGGCCGCGCATGAAGGCCAAGGGGGCGACTTCGACAATATCGAGATCCCGCAATCGACGCGCTTGTGCCGGACCGAGCAAATCGCTCATCGCATCAAACAAAGGACGCAGGTAGGGATCGATCTTGTCTTCCAGATCTCCGGGCAAGAAACCCAAGTGTTCGCCTGCCTCCACGACGGGACGCGTCAAAACCAAGCGTTTCACTTCGCCGCGTCGCAACGCTTGCAATGCTGCCGCGACAGCCAAGTAAGTCTTGCCGGTGCCGGCCGGCCCGGTCGCAAGAATCAGATCCTGATTCAGCAGTGCATCCAAATAATCTTGCTGTGTCCGCGTGCGCGCAACCGGCATGCGACGCGATTGCGAATCATCCGGGAGCGCCTCGCCAAACACGCTGCGAGACCGTTCAGCCGATCGGTCGGGCTGACCAAGTAGCGCGGTTTCGATTTCAAGCGGCCCGAGCGCTTCGCCTTTTCGGATGCGCTGCAAGATGTTCTCGACGCGCGGCAGCAAGGCTTCCACCGAATCATCCGGACCTTGGAAACGCAACTCGCCGCTGCGCGAACTCAAGCGCACGCCGAGCCTTCGACTGACCTGCTTCACATGCCGGTCATAAGGCCCCAAGATGAGCTTTTCCTCATCGAGCGAAAGCAAAGGCAGACGGGATTCCATACGGCGGGACGATGCGCGAGACGCGAGACGGTTGGTCGAAGTGTGAATGCGAGCTGAGGCGCGTTTCAAGAACGGGCGAACTGGACCAAGAATAGGTGCAGTGCGGGAGCAGCAAGCAGGAAGGAATCGACGAGGTCAAAAGTACCTCCGAAGGCGGGCAAAAGCCCTCCGGAATCCTTGGTGCTAAAACTGCGCTTGAGCAGGCTCTCGGACAGGTCGCCAAACTGCGCGCCGAGGTTCGCGACGACCGCGGCTGGCAGCCAAAGCGTCCACGCAGGAGCGCTGTCGAAGCAGGTGATCGCGACAATCCAACCCGCCAGGGCTGCTCCGCCGAGCGAAGCAAAGGCGCCCTCCCAGGACTTGTTCGGGCTCACCTCGGGGATCAACTTGTGCTTGCCGAAGAAGGACCCCACGAAAAAGGCCGCGCTATCGCCGGTTTTGGAAACCGCGACGACAAAAATCAGCCAAGCCCAACCATCGGGCAGATCACGCAGCGCAATCAGTTGAGCCAGCAGGAAAGGGACCGCGAGGAAGCCGAGCAGCGTGATGCCCAGGCGATCCGAAGCGCCCTCGGGCCTGCGACCCAGCACCGCAACGAGCAGGAGAGCCATGACGAGGCCTACCAGGAGCTCCGGGCTTGCGTAGCCGAATGCCGTCGCCGCCAACCAGACACCGCCCATGCCGAGGCCGAGCGGCAGGGATGGCTGACGGCCATCACCGCGCGCCATCATGTAAAACTCGGCTTGCGCGGCGAGCGCGAGCAAGCTGACGACCAGCGCGGAAGGGCCGCCTACCCAAAGATGCAGATCGCTCCAGAACAGAGCGGTGACGACGGCCACCAAGATGCTGCCGTAGCGCAGGCGGGTGGCGACGACCTTGTTCATGCCGATGACTGTGGAGTCTGCGCGGCCGGATCGTTCTCAATCACGCGCCCAAAACGCCGCACGCGGCTGGCATAGGCCTCACACGCTTCGGCGAGGTGGGTGCGGCGAAAGTCTGGCCACATCACATCAGTAAACCAAAACTCCGCGTACGAAGCTTCCCAAAGGAGGAAGTTCGAAAGCCGCAGCTCGCCGGCAGATCGGATGACCAAATCTGGGTCGGGCATCGAGGGATCGTAGAGATGCGCGGCAATCGCTTCGCCGTCGATGCTTTCGGCGTCGATCTCGCCGCGCACGGCCTTGCGCGCGAGTTCCCGCGCCGCGTCTGCGATCTCTTGGCGACCGCCGTACGACAAGGCCAAACGCAGCACCATGCGCTTGCAGTCGACCGTCGCAGCTTCAATCTCGCGCAGCACTTCCAAAACATCCTCGGGAAGGTCGTGCAGGCGACCGATGCCTTGCAAGCGCACTTCGTTGCGCAGCAAAGTATCGAGCTCTTCGCGCAGAAAGCGCTTCAGAAAGCGCATCAAGCCTCGGACTTCCGCAGCGGGCCGGCTCCAGTTCTCAACCGAAAAGGCATACAAGGTGAGGTGTTGCACCCCCCACTCGGCCGCGGCCGTGGTGATGTCCCGAACCGATTGCACTCCGGCTTCGTGGCCGCGCAAGCGCAGCATGCCGCCGCGACGTGCCCAACGGCCATTGCCGTCCATGATGATGGCGACGTGCCGAGGCACCACGGGCGGCGGCTTCACGCTCATTGCCAGAGGCTGTCGCGGCCGTTCTCGCCGACGAAGATTTGGTCCCGGCCGGGACCAACGGAAATGCGTTCGATGGGAGCACCCATTTGTTGCTCAAGAAAACGCACGTAGGTCTGACACGTTTCAGGAAGATCCGCAAAAGAACGAATCGCCGTGATGTCTTCCGTCCATCCACCCAACACCTCTTGGACCGGCTCAAGACGCTCAAGCACGGCGCCGTCCGCCGGGAAGTCGTGCATCACGGTGTCGCCATCGCGGTAGGCCACGGTGACCGGAATCTCCTCGAATCCGGTGAGCACGTCAAGATTGGTCAGGAAGATCCCATCCAAACCGTTCAGGGCACAGCTGTAACGCGCGACGACGGCGTCGAACCAGCCACAACGGCGTGGACGACCGGTCGTGGCCCCGTACTCGTTGCCCGCTGCGCGCAAACGCTCCCCGACTTCATCGTGCAGCTCGGAAGGGAAGGGCCCTTCCCCCACGCGCGTGGTGTACGCCTTGGTGACTGCGTAAGCGCAGCTCAAGGAGCGCGCCGGAAAGCCCGTTCCACCGGCGATCCCGGCGATGCCGGTCCACGACGACGTGACAAAGGGATAGGTGCCCGCATCGAGGTCGAGCATCGCGCCTTGCGCGCCTTCAAACAGGATGCGCTTGCCTGCTGCCGCGGCATCGCGGAGTAGAGCTCCGCCATCGACGACGAGATCACGGATGCGCTCGACACACTTCAGCGCATCGTCGGCCATGCTCTCATCGAAGTCCGGCTTCTGGCCGTAAACCCGTTCGATCATCGCGTTCTTCTCGGCGATCGCTGCGTGCAGGCGACGTCGGAAGTAAACCGGGTCAAGCAGGTCGGCGACCCGGATCCCGGTGCGCGCAACCTTGTCGGAATAGGCCGGGCCAATGCCGCGTCCTGTGGTGCCGATGCGGCCTTCGCCGCGCCAGACTTCCGCCAAGCCGTCCAGCTGGCGGTGGTAAGGGAGGATCACATGCGCACGACCATCGATGCGCAGTCGCTCGGTAACCGGCACGCCGCGCGCTTCGAGACCATCCATCTCTTCCAGCAGCGCCGCGAGGTCGACCACGACCCCGCGTCCGATCAAGTTGATCTTGCCTGCGTGGAGAATCCCACCTGGAATCAGGTGCAGGACGTATTTCTCCTCGCCGACGATGACCGTGTGTCCGGCGTTGTTGCCGCCAGCGTAGCGAGCGACCACATCGGCCTCATTCGCTAGGCTGTCGATCACCTTGCCCTTGCCCTCGTCTCCCCATTGGAGACCGATGACAGCGGTGGAAGTCATTTCGAGACGCGTTGTTTGGGGGAGGCGCAAAGACGCCGAAGGCAAGATTGTCCCATCGCCACCCCGGAGTGCAAGCCGCGCTCGGAAGACCCGCTCAATACTCAGGCGGGAAGTAGGCCCCGAGCTCGTCCTGGAAGTCAGGAATGCGCCAGCGGGTCCGTTCGACCTCGTGCCAAGGCTCGAGGAAGACGAACTTGGCGCCATCCTCGCCCTCGCGACGCCAGACGACAGCCTTGAGCCGCAGCACAGCGCCCGGAGGCTCCTCGTAATGGTCCTTCTGCTCCCAATCTTCAGCCGGGATGCGGCACCAGAGGTAGACCGAGAAGATGTCTGACTGCACGCCAACGAGCGCCTCAAAGGCCTCTCGCTGCTCGGGCTCGAGCCGGTCCTCCCAGCCGTCAATCTCGACCAAGTCCTCGAGATTCCGGAAGTAACGCATCGGAATGTTCTCGTCCTCGCGGAAGATCGCTCGTTCGAGCTCGACTTCTTCAAACTCGCGATTGCCGCCTTCTTGTTCGGCGAGCTTCTCCTCGTCCACCTCGTTGCGGTATTCGAGAATCTGATCGACGAAGAAGGTCGGAAACTGCTCGGGCGGCAGCAGTCCCTTCAGTACGGCCGGAGGCGTCGTATTGATGTTGATGAGCACGCCCAAGGCGGCCGCAGCTTCGAGGATGTCATCCAGGCCGCCAATCGGTTCACTCAGACTGGTCTCGTCGTCTTCTTCAACGGTTTCGTCTTCGGCGGCGCCGAGGCCGCTGGGATCCGAAGCATCCGAGAGATCCGAGCCACCCTCCGTGGAGGTGCCCAGTTCTTCGGCGCTTGGCGGGTCGAAATCGACTGTGGTGTAGATCGTGAAGACCGACTCGATTCCCGGCGCGATCCGCGATCGGACGCGCACTTCGTCGTAAAACAGCTTCTCGGTCACCGACTCGAGCAACATCAACTCCTCGAGCGAATACGGCAAGTACAACTCGCGCACATCTTGCGGAGGCGCCGCGTCGCCTTCGACTGCGCCTTCGCCTTCTTCCTCGGTCGAGCTGCCGCTTAACTCGGCTTGCGCGGCAAGTTGACCGAGCAGCACCGTCGAATGGCGGCGCGGAAGCGGGTATTCCAGCCCGCGCTGATCGCCTTCGACCCAAGCAATGTACTCGTCCAAGATGCGTTCGGCTTCACGCGTGTCGAGGTCATCGTCGAAGTCCTCGCGCAAGAAGTCGAGGATGCGCACAAAGCGCTCGCGGGCAAGCTCACGCTCGTCTTCATCGGGATGAAAAACGAGCAGGATGTTGAACTTGCTGTTCTCATCCTGGACAAAGCCATGCACTTCCATCTCGCCGATCGGAAAGCGCGTGGGCCGCCACCAATCATCATTGCGCGAGTCCGAGTTCGATCCGTCGTCCTCTTCCTCTTCTTCGCCTTCTTCCCCCGCCGCGGGGTCTCCCAATCCATTGCCTAAGGAATCGGCGGCTGCCGAGGCTTCTTCCGCTGCAGCGCTGGGAAGATCATCGGCGAGTAGGCGCAGCAACTCTTCGGCCGAGACATCGGTCGCAGCGCGACGCATGCGAATTCGATCGGCCGAATTCTTCGCGACTTGGAAGGACACCGCAGTGCCAATCGTTAACTGCGCGACCAAGGCATAGGTGATCAAGATCACGAACAGCGTCAGCAGCAGGATGACCCCGCCTTCGCCTTCGCGGACCGGACGCAGGCGCATCTTAGCTATCCGCAAACGGGTCGAAGATGTCGCGGAAGGGCTGAATCGATGCCGCGCGGGTCTTGATGACCGGCGTGATCACAAAGAAGACTTCCGAGGTCGTCGTCTCGGTGGAACGGTAGCTAAAGAACCAACCGATCAGCGGAATCGCGCCAAGCAAGGGTACACGCGACTCAAGCTCGCGGGTTTCGTTCAGCATCAGACCGCCGATCACGACCGATTGGCCGTCGCGCACTGCGACTTCGGTCTGCGCGTTGCGGTCAGTGGTCGCCGGCATAAACACATCGGGCGCGATCGCAACCAAGCGGCCGGCACGACTGACTTGTGCATTAATCGCCAAGTGGATCGTGTCTGCACCGAGCAAGGTCGGAAGCACTTTCAAGTTGACGCCCACATCCAGGAAACCCACCGTTGCCGAGGAGTTGCCGTTGGTGTTGATGTTCTTGAACTCCTGGTACGGAATGCGCTCCTTGGACGACAGCGTTGCCGCTGTGCCATTGCGCGTGACGACGCGTGGGCGCGAAACGATGTCGGCGCCTTCGATCGTGCGTACCAGTTTCAAGAAAGCATCCAGGATGTAACTCTTGTTGATGATGGCCAATTCAAACCCACCGCCGGCCGATGGGAAAGGAAAGTCCGTGTTAAATCCTCGTAAGAAAGGCCCTGGACGCGACACACCGGTCGGATCGGACCACAAACCCGTGTTTGGATCGACGACGGGGTTGCCGTTGCCGTCGAGAGTCGGGTAGACGAAGGGGTTGCCGTCCTGCAGGTTCTGGAAGGTCAGTTCCTGGATGCCCCGCTCGAAGGCATCGGTGTTGGAGACTTCGACGATCTGGGCCTGGATCTCAATTTGCGGCGCCGAGTTGAAGTACAGATCCAGGAACTCGACGATCTCGCGGATGTCATCGTCCTCGCCCGCAAGAGCAAGAATGTCCTCGCGAGGTTTGAACTCGGTCCTCGAAGCCAAAGGCGCGAGGCCTGGGTCGCCCGAGACGCCATAGCCGATCTCGATCTCGAGGACCGCCGGCTCGGCCTCGCGGCTCAAGCTCGGGCAGTTCTTCATCAATACGGGCACAATGAGCTCTCCAGCCCCCAGGGGCACCGGAATCATCGCGCGCAATCGCCCGTCGGTTTGTCGCAGGAAACGCACAAAGGGATATTCCTCGGTGACGTTTTGCGGGCGCACCGGAGCGTTGTCGACTGCGCGCTCGGCCGCTTCCTCTTCCGCGAGAGCGACCGCTTCGGGGCCAGGTTGGTCAAACGCAGGCCCAAACGTCGAACAGCCTCCTCCGGCAAGAAGCAGGAAGAGGCTGAAACTGCACAGCCAGAAGGCTGAGAATCGGACGGACAGGGAGGCAGGCCGCATCAAAGGCTGGGGGTCTCCGCCCGCCGCGCAAGCACGCAGACTAGAGGGCTTCGATGATAGCGTCGGTGAGCTCGCTCGTCTTGACGCCAGAGACTCCGCCGGTTTCGACGATCAATACGACAGCTTTGTCCTTGGCGACCTTCTCGAGCGTGCTGCGGTAAACGGCCGTCGCTTCTTCCATCAGCTGAATATAGCGGGCGCTGTCCTTTTCGACCTTGTCCTTCAGGATGGTCTTGTACGCAGGGATCTCGAGGTACACCTTCTTCGAGTTCACCACCCCGACTTTGTCCTTGCTCAGGTCAACATCGGCGAGCTTGCCGTAACGGACCTTGGACTGGTCAACTTTCGGCTCTTCGTCCTGGAAGAGCGCGCTGGTGGTGTCAGCTGGTGCAATTTCCGAGATCGCAGGTGCGAAAACGGACAAAAGCAAGGCAGCGAGCGCTGTGGCTGTAATTCGAAGCATGAAGGATTCCCCCGGGATCTAGTCTAAATAGACAACGGCTGAATGGAAGGGCGTGTCAGTCAAAAAAACGGGCTTTCAACGGATTCTCGGCCACTTTTGGGCCAAAGTTGAGCGGACCACAAGATGTAGTTCGGGATTTGCGCAAGGTGACCTATTTGGCAACACCCAGCAAAGGAAAAAACGACGTCCGGCGAGCAATTCGAGTAAAAATCGTGAGCCTGGACCCCTTGGGTGGTGAAGCATCGTCGTAACGACTGATGCCAAGCTGGCTTCGCTCTGTTTTCTCAATCCTGCACACTCAGTTGATAATTTAGGCCCAACTGCTCCCATTCCAAGGGCTTGCGTGGAACGACCAGCACCCAAGGGGGCCAGATTCACTCCTGGGAATTGACGCAGGGTGGCCCTTTTCGGGGCCACCCTGCTAGGAAGAAACCGTATTTCTTCGGTTGATCGCTCGGAACTAGTCGGCGAATGCCGAACCAGCGCGGTCGCCGCGGTCGCGTGGTCCGCGATCCCGGCCCCCACGATCGTCGCCACGTCCGCCGCGATCCCCGCCGCGACCTCCTCGGTCACCACGGTCACGATCGCGTCCGCCGCCGCGACCACCTCGGTCGCCGCCACGGTCACGGCCGCCGCCCGACGGGCGTTGAGCCGACTCAATCGCTGCTGCGCGCTCTTCCTCGGGAAGAATCGCGACGCGGCGGCTGAGACGAATCTTGCCGGAACGCTGGTCGATGTTGACCACAACCACTTCGAGGGTGTCGCCCTCTTTGCAGATGTCGCTGACCTGCTCGACGCGCTCGGCATCGAGCTCCGAGATGTGGACCATGCCTTCGCGGCCGCCACCCAAGTCAACAAAGCAACCGAAGTCCTTGACCGAGGTCACGGTGCCAGCGAAGAACTCGCCGATTCCGATCTCGCGGGTTTGCTCGCGGATGCGTTCGAGACAGGCATCGACCTGTGCTTCGGGAGTACCCGAAACCTGGACGTTGCCTTCGTCGTCGAGAATGTTGACGTTGACGCCGAAGTCTTCCTGCAGCGCACGAATATTGGCACCCTTCGGACCGATCAGGAAACCGATCTTCTCGGCGTTGATCTTGATCGACTTGTTGCAAGGTGCGTACGGCGACATGCTCGAACGCGGACCTGCCAGAGCCTTGGCCATTTCGCCGAGGATGTGCAAGCGGCCGTCACGAGCCTGCTCCAAAGCAGCGTGCAGAATCTCTGGATCGAGGCCCTGCAGCTTGATGTCCATCTGCAATGCAGTGATGCCGTCTTCGGTGCCAGCGACCTTGAAGTCCATGTCGCCATGGTGGTCTTCCGATCCCAGGATGTCGGTCAGGATGGCGTAATCATCGCCTTCCTGAATCAATCCCATGGCGATGCCTGCGACAGGAGCCTTGACCGGGACACCCGCGTCCATCAGCGACAGCGAACCGCCACAGACCGAAGCCATCGACGACGAGCCGTTCGACTCGGTGATGTCCGAGACGATGCGAATGGTGTAAGGGAAGTCCTCAAAGTCCGGCAACATCGGGGCAAGCGCGCGCTCAGCGAGAGCACCGTGGCCGAGTTCACGACGCGAGGTGCCACGCAGCGGGCGTGCTTCGCCGGTACAGAACGGCGGGAAGTTGTAGTGCAAGTAGAACTTCGACTTGACCTTCTCCGAGTTCAAGCCGTCCAAGAACTGCTCGTCATCGGTCGAACCCAAAGTCGCGGTGACGATCGCTTGCGTTTCACCGCGAGTGAACAGCGCAGAGCCGTGCACGCGTGGCAGGAACTGCGATTCGATCTCGATCGGGCGCACCGTCTTGGTGTCACGACCATCGACGCGGTTGCCACGCAGAGTCATCAAGCGTTCGACGCGGTTCATGGCGCCTTTGGCTTCCGACTTGGCCTTCGCAGCAGCGGCGGCAAACTCTTCCGAGTCGGCATCCATGCCCGCAGTGGCGTCGGCAATGACCTGAGCCTTCCAGGCATCGATCGCGGTGTAGCGCTCGTGCTTGCCCTGGGTTTGCAAGACAGCTTGAATCGAGTCGTAGCCGTACTTCTCGATCACTGCCTCGTAAGCAGCTTGCTTGTCTTCCGGTGCGGTCACTTCGAGCTTGGTCTTGCCGACCTTCTCGCGCAGTTCTTCGCACATTTCGCAGATCTGACGAATCACTTCGTGGCCAGCGGCCAACGCGGTGACGATCTCTGCGTCGGGGATTTCCTCGGCGCCGGCTTCCACCATGCAGACCGAGTTCTTGGTGCCCGACATCATCAGGTCGAGGCGGTTGGCGTCAGATTCGAGAATCGACTTGGTCGGGTTGACCAGGATGTTGCCGTCAATCCAACCGAGGCGGATTGCCGACATCGGGCCCTCGAAAGGGATCTCCGAGATGTGCAGAGCTGCCATGCCGCCGATCATCGACAGCACTTCTGGCTCGTTCTCTTGGTCGTACGACAGCACCGAGCTCATGATCTGAACTTCGTTGCCGTAGCCGTCGGTGAACATCGGCCGCACGGAGCGGTCGAGCAAGCGCATGGCCAGCACTTCTTTGGTGCTTGGGCGCGCTTCGCGCTTGAAGTAGCCCCCTGGAATCTTGCCGGCCGCGTAAGTCTTCTCACGGTAGTCGACAGTCAGAGGGAAGAAAGGCAAGTCTCGAGGACCGCCGTCGACGGCCGTGGACATGACCACAGTCTCGCCGTAGGTAACGATGACCGAACCAGACGCCTGCTTGGCGACCCAACCGGTCTCGAGGGTGAGGGTGCGACCGCCAATCTCGCGTGAGACTGCGACCACATTCTTGTTTTTCGAAAGAGTCATTTTCCGCTTATTCCGCGTAGTGTTTCGTTTCTGGATGTTTTCTTATCCGCAGGATCGGTCGCACGTTGTGTGCGCACCGTTGACGCCGAGAGCACCGAAACCATGCTCGGACGCCGTCGTTTTGGACCACAGGCCCGCAACGAGAACGGGCACCGCAACATGCGGTGCCCGTCAATGCCTTAGTGGCGAATCTTGAGAGTTTGGACCAGCTTGTGGTAGCGAGCTGTATACAGGCCTCGAAGATAGGTGAGAAGCTTGCGACGCTTCGAGACCATGGCGACAAGGCCGCGGGTCGTCGTGTTGTCTTTGCGATGCTTCTTCAAGTGCGTCGTGAGGTTCGAAATGCGCGCGGTAAGGACCGCGACTTGAACTTCAACAGAGCCAGTGTCACCCGATTTCTGGGCCCACTCTTCAATGATGGCGGTTTTTTCCGCTTTGCTGACAGACATGTTGTGCTTCCTTAAAGGTCGTTTGTGTGGCCCGCCAAAATGGCAAACCTGCGCCTCTTGCCCAGACTTAAGGACATCCAGGACCGAGGTCGAAGCCGGGATTGTATCAATCAGACCGGCAGAGGGCTAGCGAGCCCCATTTTCCCCGACTTCTGGGGGCGGCGGCAGCTTGTGGATCAGCTCTGCGGCAAACTGACGCCGCAAAGCCGCCATCTGTCCCTGCCAATCTGCGGCGACCGCAGACGCGTCCGAGCGGATATCGATGCTGTATTGGAGATCGGCGAGCAGCTCGCCGCCTTGATACAGCGAGGCGTGAATGCGCCCCGAGAGTCGGGTTGGCGGCCCCGGATCGGGTCTCCAGTCGCGGACGCGCACCCGCAGCACACCCGCCTTTTCGAGCGCCGGGACATCTAGATCGATGTTCGCCGCGTCGACGAATCGGCGCCCCAAAGGGCTGAAGCCGGCATCGACGGCCGCCGCCGCCAGAGCTTCCCGCAAGCTTTCGGCATCGGTCCCCCACGGCGAATCTTGATTCTCGACCGCCAGAATTGCGAGCTCAGCGGGTGCCACCTCGACGCGGAGCAATTCGCGACTAGCCGGAGCCGCCTGCTGACAGCTCAGCGCACTCGCCAACAAGCAACCCAGCAAAGTGGCTCGACGCAGCATTAGCTCGTGATGGTACGCAACGCCGAGCGCGCGCGGATCGTCCAGTCGCGTTCGAGCGCACGGAAAAAGAACCCCATCTCGCCGAATCCAACTGGCATGTGGAATGCCTCGACGAAGGCATCCCAGACTGCATCGATGTTGTCATCGAGCGGCGAGGTATCCAGGGTCGGGAAGGGCGGATCGCCCAACAAGCGCAAGCTCGCGGGTACCCAAAGGTCCCATTGCTTGCTGCCATCGTCGATCACCACCGCGTAATAGCCCACATCTCCATCGAGCGCGAGCGAATCACGGAAAGACAATGGCGTTCCAGCGAGCGCCTGAGGATCAACCCCGGTCGAGAAGATGCCCGGAACATTGCTTGGCCAGACAATCGTGTTCGGGCCGGCAGCCGAGGCATCGCGCACGCGGGCTCGAACGCTTGCCCCCGCCGTGAAGTCGGCCTGCGCGACCAAGTCGACGTCGAGATCGGCAAAGTCTTCAGCTGAGTAATCGGCCGCAGCTTGACGCATGGCGTCGACCACCGTGATCGTCGAACTCGTCGCACCCGTGCCACTCGGGAAGTCTTCGCCTGCAGCGACCGGAATCGGTCCCACTAAGCCTGGCAGCGTGACCATCGCCGCGGTGACGAGGCCTTCGTTGCCCGCCACGGCTGGGAAGCTCAATGGGAAGTCGACGCGCGCCGCCGCAGAAATCTCGATCATGTCGAGGGCCGGCATCGCCGAAACCGTGCTTGAGCTATACGGATCGACCATGACGCGTGGATCCAAAGCGTATTGGCTAAAAGGATCCGTGTCGCTCAACCGGAAGAAACCGGCGAACCAGCCGGGACGATCCGCTCGCACGGATGCACCGCCGAACTCAAAGCCAAATGGCACGGTCGCGTCAGCGAAGGCAAGCGCTTCGCCGCGGCCATCCGCGTCGAGCAAGAGCGGGCTCGCCATGCGCAACTCGCCGCCGTTCGCGTTGGCCAAACTGACCACGGGCGAAACGGTTTGCGATGCGCCAATGATCGGCCGCAATGGCAAGGAAACCAACTCGCTCTGCAGACCGTAGTAGGTCGCACTGTGATAACCCTCGGCTTGAATCGTGACATGGTAGTCACGGCTCGCTAGCCCCGTGAAGGTAGTTTGCCCGGTCAACGAAGTCATCTCGCTGCGGAAGTCACTGCCATCAGCCGCTTCGATCTGCATCGTGCAACCAAAGATCGGCGCGAGACTGCGCGCATCGATGGCTTGCACCGTCATCGCATCGGTGCTCGTGGTCTGTCCCACAAAGCCGCGGAAGCCAACGCGGCCGGTCATCGTCTCGAGCATCGCATTTCCTGCGGAATCGACGAGCGACAGCTCAAAGTCCGTCGTTCCCAGCGAAAAGCGCTGCGCATCGGTCAAACCGGTCGTCTCAGCGCCCAGGAACCAGTGATTCGCACTTGGCTGGGCAGCCGTTTGTTGCACCGTTGGACCGCTCGCGACGCTGGTCTCGACCAAACCGATCGGCTCGTTCGCGGTTCCGTAAGGACGCAATTCGGGAAGGTCCGTTAAGAAGGTGCCCGCACTGCTCGCGAAGGGTGGACCAAAACGGGTCAGGGTCGGCGGGATCGTGTCTTGCACAATGCCGCCGAGACTCTTCACCAGACTGCGCGCGGCGCCACGCTGCGTGAACGCGCTAATCGCGAGCGAACCCTCGCGCAGAATGGATACACCGGGGACACCCGACTCGAAGTTGTAGCTGAACACGACCGGGGTTCCGCCGGTCTGTGCCGCAGTGAGCACCGTCTCGCGTTTGACCGACGCGGTGCCTGCGCTGGTGCTTCCCGAGAAGACCTCGCCGATGCGCGCAATCAAGCGATCGCCCGGATTAAGTCCGTGCCCCGCGACATCCACGCGCAAGGGGAAGGCGGACAACAGAGTTCGATTGAGATCTTGATCTTCGCCACCTGGCGTCGCCGCTGTCGAAAGCGAAAGCGGTGGGCCAAAGCTCAGCGTTTGCCAGGCACCTTGATACGGGTCGGCGAGCGTGTGGACGTTGAACTCGGTGTCTTCTACCCCCGGGTCAATCGACACGGCAAGGCGCTTGCCAAGGTCCAGTGCGTCAGCGCCTTCGGTGCGCGAGTAAGCAAAAACCCGGCCGCCGTGCTCGGCATTCGCGGGCGCATTCAAGGCCGCCGATCCGAGTGGAGTTCCGGAACCATCGACTTGTTCGATGCGAATGTTCGCGATGGCGCTCGCGTAACTCACCGGCTTCGAAAAGACCACGGTGACGGCACTATTGTGCGGCACATTGCTCGCACCAGCCGGCGGGAAAGTGCCGACCACTTGCGGATCCAAGCCAACCGTTTCCGAGGCGGTGGTAAAACTCGCAAGCACATTGTCCACAGTGGGAACAAAACGTGCGCCACTCAGATCGTGCAGTCCATCGGTCGCGAAGATCTCGTATTCAGCATCGGCTTGCAGCGGACTAATCGGAATCATGACCGCGCAGCGATCGCCGGCGTAGAAAGCCACCGTGCGGTTCACTCCACCGCCGCCTTCGACGCGTCGCACGCCCAAACTGCCGACGTTGACAGAGCTGCGCGCCAAGCTCTCGGAGAACCAGACCACGATCGGCGACTGGACATCGACTTCCGTGGCTCCATCGCTTGGCCCAAATGCCAAGGCTCGCGGAGCCGCGGCGAGCGACAGCGCACCCTCAAACAGTGCCTGAGGCGGGGCCGGAGGCGTCGGAGGATCGACTCCTCCACCACCACCATTCTCACCACCACCGCCACCATCGCCGCCACCGCTGCCGTTATTGCCGCTGAATACCCTGCCGGCATTCGACGTGCAAGTACCACCAAACAGTCCAAAGGACAGTAGTAGCGCGACTGCGAGTAGGCCGCGGACGAGATTCTCCGAGCGTCCGTGCGTCATGAACCCTGTCTATAATGCCGTCGATGCTGGTCAG
>JBDQJC010000019.1:0-48048 GCA_040264055.1 Planctomycetota bacterium | reverse complement strand
TCGTCTGGTTCCCAAGCGAGAGTGGCGGAATTGGCAGACGCGCTAGATTTAGGATCTAGTATCGAAAGATGTGGGGGTTCAAGTCCCCCCTCTCGCACCAGATGGACGGCCGCGACCGACGCTACGATCGACAGATGCGCGTGCCGGAAATCGGCCGCGCAGGGCAGGACAAGCTATCGCAAGCGACCGCTTGCTTGATCGGCTTGGGCGCCTTAGGCAGTGTCACCGCGGACTTGCTCGCACGAGCGGGCGTCGGCCGCTTGATTCTGATTGATCGAGACATCGTCGAATGGTCGAACCTGCAGCGCCAAATGCTGTATGCCGAGGCCGATGCAGATGCCGCCTCGACCAAGGTGGATGCCGCGTGCGCGCGCCTCGCTGCGATCAATCGCGAGACGCAACTGATCGCGCACACCCGCGACTTGACCGCCAGCAATCACCTGGAGTTGCTTGCGGGCAGTGACATCTTGGTCGATGGCACCGACAACTTTGCCACACGCTACTTATTGAATGATTTCGCCGTCGCGACGGCAACTCCGTACGTCTACGCGGGCGTGGTTGCCAGCTACGGCATGGTCGGCACGATTCTTCCGCCTAGCGGGCCTTGCTTGCGATGCACTTACCCCGAGCCGCCCGACGCGGCGAATACTCCGACCTGCCGCACTGCCGGAGTCATCGGCCCCGCGGTCAGCGTGATCGCAGGCTTGGCCGCAACGCAAGTGCTGCAAGTACTGGTGGGCGCCAAGGCTTGGCCCGGCTTTCAATACCTTGACGTTTGGAGCGGGGAACATCGCCGCTTGAAGGCCAGCCTCGATCCAGAATGCCCGTGTTGCGCCCAGCGCGGCTTCGATTGGGCGGAAGGACGGCGCGGCGGACGCGCGGCGGAACCCCTGTGCGGGGGCGGCGCAGTGCAAGTACCCGCCGGAGAGCTTGCGCCTGATTTAGCGGGCACCGCAGCGCGATTGGGCGACAGCGTCGAAGCGTTGCAACAAACGCCGAGTTTCTTGCGCTTTCGACGCGGAGAGCTCGAGGTCTTTCTGTTCGCGGATGGCCGCGCCCTGGTGCGCGGCACCGAGGATCCTGGCCGCGCGCGCGCGATCCTTGCTGAAACCGTTGGCGCGTAGCCACGGCAACAGTCGTGCGCGCTGAAGCCGGCTCCGCGCTGCCCTATCCTGGGGGCGTGGGAGAGCCTTTGAATTGGAACCGCGCGGCCACTGCGGCAGACCCAGCTCCGGGAGTCGCAGAAGCGCTACTTGAGGGTTTGCATGCTGTGGACCCGGCGCGTGGTTCGGGCAAATCTCAGGCACGGCGCGAACAGATTCGCCGCGACGCGGCCAAGCTTTTCCAGTTCTCGACGCCTGAACGCGTGGTGTTTACATCGGGCGCAACGCACGGTCTCAATCAGGCCGTTCACGCGATTCCTGCGGGCGCCTTTGTGCTTGCCAGTGAGTTGGAACACAACGCCTCGCTGCGCCCCCTCGAAGCAGCGCGACTTGCCGGGCGTTTGCAAACTGCGGTGCTTGGTTTTGGCCCTGATGGAAGGGTTCAATTGTCCGCGCTGGCCGAGTCCTTCGCCGGACGAAATGAATCAGACCGATGGCTGTTTCTATCGCTCGCCTCGAACGTATTGGGCACCATCCAGCCGATCGATGAAGTCGCCGCCTGGTGTCTCGAAAACGAGGTTCGCTTGGTTCTGGATCTGAGCCAAGGCGGCGGTCAGATCCCGGTGGACCTTGACCGTTGGCAACCGACTTTTGCGACGGTGGCGGGACACAAAGGACTGCACGGTCCACAAGGAGTCGGCATGCTCTTTGTTGGGAATCAGGCCCCCATTGCACCGATCATGCACGGAGGCACCGGGCGACATGGCGAGTCGCTCGATCCGCCGCATGAACTCCCAGGTTGTTTCGAGGTCGGCACTCCCAATCTGCCTGGTATTTTCGCTCTGGGGGCGGCCATCCGTTGGCGCCTCCAAGCCCCCGCCGAATTAGGACCGGTGCGTGCTGCACTGCAGTTTGTCGAAGAGGCCTGTCACGCGGACCCGCGTGTTCAAATCGTTCCGGCAACTCCCCCGCCTTGGGAACAGCGTCTGCCCGTACTGAGCCTCGCGTTCCGTGAAGTGCCGCCAGCAGTCATCGCAGGTGAACTCGCGCAGCACGGCTTCTATGTTCGAGCGGGAATGATGTGCGCGGCCCTCGCCCCGGCCGCTGCCGGCGTTGCCGAGCAAGGCGGAGTGCTGCGCTTGAGCCCTCCAGAGGAAACGGATTTGCGCGACGCCGAACGGGCTTTGCAGCTGCTGCGCAACGCGCTCGATCTTTTCCAACCTTTGCCTGCATAGGACAGCAATCGCAGTGAGCGCTCCCCCGGTCTACGCCATCTTGCTCGCGGCAGGCGAGGGCCGCCGTTTGGGACTTCCGAAAGCGGCGCTGCAACTAAGAAAGCAATGGATGCTGCCCCATCTTGTTCGCAGTTTGCGGAATGGCGGCGCGGACAAAGTTCATTTGGTCCTTTCGGATCGTGCTTTGGATGCGATCGCCGATCTCGGCGACCCGGGTGCGGATCGCGAGTTCGTCAATCGCGATGCCTTGGCGGGACGAACCGGCAGCATTCAAACAGGCTGGCAGCAGGTCCCTGCATCCGCTGCGGTTCTGGTGCATCCCTGCGATATGCCTCTGCTGCAAGCCTCGACAGTGCAAGCCTTGATACGCGCCTGGCACGCGGAAGGCTCGCCCTCGATGGGCTTGGTGCGACCGATCAGTGCAGGCCGGCGCGGTGGGCATCCCTTGTTGCTTGGACCTGGCTGGCGCACCGAGATCCAGACTTCGGATCCCGATCGCCCTTTGCGTGACCTCCTGCGTCTTACTCCGGACAATCTGCGCGATGTTCGCTGCGATGACCCCGGTGCCTTCCTCGATGTCGATACGCCGGAGCAACTGCAATTGCTCGAGGCCCTGCTACCAGAATGAGCTGCTCCGTTTCCCCGCTCCTGCTTCTGCTCGGAATTCACCTTGGCACCTTGGCCTCGGCGACCCCGGCTGCTCAAGAACTCGAAGAAGGTCAGGCGGATGCGCGGGCAATCCCGGCGCTTGCTTGGCAGTTGCATCAATCCGATTTGAGCGCCGAAGCGCTGATCGAGCGTTGGCGGCTCGCTTCGGACCCTCCGGCATTCCTCCGTGCCGCCGCGCGCGGCATGCGCGGCCGCATGGCGCTCAATTCACTGCTGTTGCAGGCGCTACCGCGCGACCCGAGTGAAGCGCCTCGACCGGAGCTTTTGGAACTCCTGCAAGCCGCCCCTTTGGATGCTGATTGCGTGACGCGGCTGCGCGCACTGCGAAGCGAAGCGGTTTGGCGCGAATCCATGACACTGGCCCTGTTGCGGGCAGGAGAGGGTGCGTCGGTTCTGGATGGTTTCCTCGTCCTGCTTGAATCCGCTTTGCAGGAAGGCTGGCGGCCCGCCCCAGCGGTCTGCGCCGCGTTCTTTGAAGAGAGTGAACTACGGGCACGGATGTGGCCGGCCCTGATCGGCGAAGCACTCAGCCCAGAACACGCATCCGCTCTACGATCGATCGAGACAAGCGCGTGGCCAGCCGGCGACCGACTGCTCTTGGACATTCTGATTTCCGACACGACGACGCCGACTGCTGATTCGGCCGACTTGTTGTGGGCCGGCTGGCTAAATACCCCCCTCCCTGAAGCTGCCGGTGTTGCATTGCAAGACGCCTTGGCGCGCCACTTGCCGTGGGCGGATTCCGCTCGCTTGCGCAGCACTTGGGAAGCGGCCCCGCAGACACGCCAGCAAGACGCTTGGGTACTCCTTAGCATGTTGGCGCCAGCGCCAGCCGCTGGCATGCTGCGCGCATTCGCTCTTGACGAAGAGCAAGATTCCACCTTGCGAGCACGCGCGGTCCATGCGGTGATGCGTTGCGGGACCGACGTGGATGTCCAAGCTCTGGCATCTTTAATTCGTGCCGACACTCCGCAGCCTATCCTGCAGAGTCTGTTTGCTGGCATGCGCATCCGTCCAGCCGAAGGCATCGCGACTTCGCTCGAGAGCATGATGCCACGCTTGCGTACGCGCTTAGCCGGACTCGCCATCGAGTTGATCGTCGTCAATGGCAGCGAGGAAGCACGGTTGCGCTGGTTGAGTCGACTCGACGCCCTGTCTCAGGCCGACCAAGTCCGGATTGTGCAAGCAGCCTGGGTAAGCGCACCGAGCGACGCCCTGCTCAGCTGGTTCCGAGCGCAGGCGATTTCGAGTGACTCCGGCGCCGCGCTACGCGGACGAGTGGGGCTGCAGGCGGCTCTATCACCTCGCGAAGCTGCCGTTTTTTTTCGTTCGCAACTGACTGCCGCGACCTCGGTGGAAGCGCGCCTGACGGTCTTGCGATCGGTGCGTGAACTGCGCAATGACGAGGCCTTGGAAGTCATCGTCGACTGGCTCGAAACCGAAGAAGGCAAGCGGCACCCGAGCAGTGCCTCCTGGGCTTCCTTACTGATTGAAGAGCCGCTTGCCGCGCGCGCGTTTCGGATTTGGTGGCAAGACCGCATGAATCTCACGACCAGCCAAGCGGACGCTGCAGCCAGTAATCTGGCGAATGTGTCCAACTCGGCGCGCGAGTATGTGCGCGGTCGTATCCCCTTGGTCGAAACGGCCCAGCAAGTGCGCATGCTCTCCGCCTTGATCGGAGCGCCACAGCCTGAAGATGCTGGCTTGATTTTCGAGCTGTTTGGGAACTCCGCCGCGCCGGACCCCGTGCGCAGTCGTGCCGCACAAGTCGCGGGCGCGTTGGCCGCACAAGACGAGGAGTTCGCGGAACGAGGCTGGGCGGTGTTACTCGAAGCAAGCACCCGGCTGCAGTCACCCGCGCGCGACCACCGCGCGTTCTTTCGTTCCTGGGCCCAAGAAGCGGAGGGATTTGAGTCACGTGACCAGCTTCGTGCGCGAGTGGATGAACTTCCCGCACTTTGGCAACAGATGCTGATCGTGGAATGGGGACTTGGCTTGGCCGCAAAGCCCGATGTCTCGACCGTAACCAGCGCGGCCGCGGACACTCTGACGAGTGGGATGAACGCGCACCATGCAGCGCAAGACCAAGATGCGCAACGTGCCGAAGCCTTGCTTCGGCGTGAACGGCCGATCCTGTTTGCCTCACTCGCGATCCTCGCCGCGCAGAGCTCGGTGCAAATCGATGAACAGCTTGTGCTTGGCTTTTCCGAGCTGACGGCCTGGCACCCCGATGCCTTGGCCATTGCCGCGCGCTCTCTGGAAGCCAGCTGTCCACAGTTCTTCCAAGTCGCGAGTGAACGCCTACGCGCCACCGAGGCACTCGGTTCTTGGCGTCGCCCCCCCGAGCATGCGCTGCATGCCGAAATGGCGGTATGGACATTGCAAGCCAAGGACTGTTTCCAGGTTCTGCAGGATGGCCTGCTGAATGGAAGCCCCGCTCCGCGCGCCTACCTCGATTCCGTCGCGAAGCGCTGGCCTCGTGACCGCCGCAGCCACCTTTGGGCGGGTTGGTACGCACTGCGCGATGCATCCCTGGCCGATGCGCGCAAGGCCTTTGAACGCGCCGACGCATGCTCTGGTTGGCTCCCGTACGCGCGCATGGAGCCGCGCCTCGGCCTTGCTCTATGTAGTTGGCGCGAAACTGGTGAGCTGGCAGAACTGCGCGAGCTGATCGCTTCGCTCCCCCAGGTGCGCGACCTCATCCCGCACCGCATCACGGCCGAGTTAGCCGCGCGCGTCGAAGCCGAGCTCGGGTCCTAGCCGGACCAGCGGCAACTCGCGACAAAAGAAAACGGGTGGCGCCCCGAAGGACGCCACCCGCAGGAAAGCTCGATGAGCTTTACGGAATGGTGATCTTCAGACCGTTGGAGAAGCGTCCACCGGCACCCGAGATTTCCAGACCTTGCATCCAGATGGTAAGGCCTGCAGCAATCGCCGGAACGTTGACGTTCGTCGACACATCGCCTTGGGCATCCGGCACGAAGCGGCCGATCTGGGTGTAAGGCGAGCCGATGTCAGCGTTGCCGAATGGCGTCGCAGTCGGGCCAGCCTGCTGCGAGTAAGCCAGGATCACGACCGAAACCGGATCTGCACCCGAAACGTCGAGGGTAGCGGTCGCGCCAGCAACCACGTTCGACGCGGTCAAGATCGGCGAACCGACCGTGATGTTGTCGATACCCACGCCATCCAGGTCGAGGTACGGGAAGTTATCCATTTGCGCTACCGCGACGTAGAAGTCACCGGAAACATCGACCGAGGTCGAAGCCAAGTCACAGCTAACGAGTGCGTGCGAACCAACCGAGCCAACCAAAGCTGCCCAGTCCGTCACAACGTTTTCCCAGGTGAGACCATCGGACGAAACAAAGACACCATCATCGGTGCTCAGCTCTTCGCCGTGGTTGATGGCCTGGAAGCTCATCGTGAAGTCGGTGACGCCGGCGCCGTTCAGGCCCAGGATCATCGCGTTCGAGACATCGTGGTAGTTGGTGCTACCTGGGATCAGGCCCATTTCCAATGCGTAAGCACCGTCGTAGGGATCCAAGCAAGCAGCGCTGCCACCAATGTTGCACCAAGCTTCGGCGTCAGCCAAGCGCGAGACCGAATCCACAGCGTTCAACGCCATGTAGCTCGGGGTCACACCAGCAATCGCTTCGAAGTTCTCGCGGAAACCAGCAGCCGACTCGAAGGTGGTCGGAAGGTTCGACCAGTAAGGTGGTGGCGGTGGTGGTGCAATGTCATCGACAACGATGTTGTCCAGACGCCATGCGTTGGCGTAATCGCCGGTGTAGTGGAAGCTCAACTGCACGCCGGACATACCCGCGTATGCGCTGAGATCAACTTCCAAAGCAGCATCGGTGAGCGAGCTCAGGCCGACTTCGTTGTACACCGTGGTGTAGGTTGCGCCGCCGTCCAGGGTGACTTGAATCTCGTTGATGTCACGGAAGGTCGGGAACTGCTGATCCTGATCCATGTGCAGATAAGCCTCTGCGAAGGTGGTCAGGTCCATGGCCGGCGACTCCAAACGGTTGTCGTTATAGACACCCGAGAAGTAGTCGTCGTGGTCCGCCTCTTCCATCGCGAGGTCGGGTTCCCAGCCAAGGGTGACGCCGTTATTGAGTTCGGTCCAGCCGGCCGGCGGCACGACACCGAGGTCGAAATCCTCAGTCAGGGCCGTTTGTTGGGCGAACATCGGTGCTGCCATTGCACCAAGCGCCACGAGAGGGAGAATCTTGTTCATGGGGATTGGGTCGGGGGAGCGTGGACCTTTTCCACGCCCCTAGCGTCAGCTAGGGACCCCAAGAATACCACAACAAGCCCCGCTCAACTAAGGAAGTCGCAATTCCAATCTCTTACCATCGCCTGGGATTTCGACCCGTTTATCGAGAATACGGCGGCCATCAAACTGAACCTCGACCCGATAGGTGCCCGGCGCGAGTCCCGGGACCGAGAACTCGCCGTCTCCGCTCAAGGGCAGCGTGCGAACGGGTTTGCCTCGCGCATCGGAGACGGTCAAGATCGGTCCGAAGAGGCCTGGGTCGCCCGGTAGGTTGCCCACACGTCCCTTCAGCTCATACGAGACGCTCAGTGCGACCTCGCCAAGATCGACTGTCCCCCCGGTGTGCTGGAACTCGGTGTTCGCCCACGCCATCAGGCCGTCAGCTTCGACTTGAAGTTGGTAAACGCCGGCCTCGAATCCACCAAGTTCAAAACGGCCATCCGCGTCGCTGGTGAGGTATTGCTTCAAGCGTCGATCGACTGTCGCGGCAAGAATGCGCGCCCCCGCCAACGGGCCGGATGGGCCCATGACGCGACCACGAAGCGTGCCGGTCGGCAACTCGACGCTGCGCTTATTCCCCCCACGGCCGACTTCCAACTTGCGCCGTAGCGGCAAGTGATGCGGAGCCCCCTGGATTTCCACCATATATTCGCCCGCCCAAACGGAGGGGAAGACCAAGAGCCCATCGAGGTCTGATAGGTCCAGAGCTGGCAAGTCCTCTTGAGTGGTGGCGATGCCGCGCGTCAGTGATCCTCGCGCCCCGACGACCGGCTTCGATTCGAGCGTGACACTGACATTCAAGAATCCGTGCCGGCGAAGGACAAAATCCTGATCCCAGCGTTGGCCGCCGTCGAGTTCGAGAAGCAGCGCGGCAATCTCTTTCGCCTCGGCGGAGACTCGATCTTGTTCGAAGAGCTGAGTCGGGTTGTGGCCGGGATACGACTCAGGAGTGAGAACATAACGGCCCGGAATCACCTGCGGGAACTCGGCATAGCCCTCGGCGTCGGTGGTCGCCGCGAGGACATAGCCCCTCCCAAGCGCGCTCGCTGGATCGACGAGCAATCGCAGCCGAGCGCCAGGCAAGCCGCGGCCCTTTCCATTCACCGCGTGTACGCGAACACTCGCATAAGGCTGCAGAGTCCAATCGGTGATGAGAGTCGCGCCCTGGTAATCGATCTTCTCAACCAATGGCGCGAAGCCTTCGACCTCGGTGCGAACCTCCCAGCGACCCGCTGGCAATCCATAAACGCGCGCGACGCCTTCTTGATTTGCACGCACCAAGAGCGGGCGCGCCGCCTTGGTCAAACGCAATTGCAGCTCAGCCCCGGGCACCGGAGCACCGCTTGCATCGCGCAAGGTCGCCTGCAGGGCCAAATTGCCGCGCAGTCGAATCTGAATCGAATCGGCAGGATCGAGAATCTCGACTTGATTGTCGAGGTACTCGCCGCCCGCCGCGGAGCGCACGCGCAAGGAATAAGTGCCCGGACCTGGCGAGCGCAGTTCAAACCGGCCGGCCTCGTCGGTGCGAGACACGGCGGGTAAACCGTCGACGCGGCCTTGCGAATCGAATAGTTCGACCGGCACGCCTGCGACCGGCAATCCATCCGGGCCCAGCACCGTGCCTGGTACAGGCAACTGAGCGCGCAGGCGGATTTCGGTTTCGTCCCCCGCCGCCAATCCAGAGACCCGAGTGGGCACATACCCGGGAGCGACTGCCACGATCGCGAGATCGGTGCGTTGGCCGTCTTCAATCGGGAGCCGGAAAACTCCCTGAGCGTTGGCGCCCTTTCCGGCTTGCAGGATCGCTAGCAGAGTCCAGCCAAGTTCCGCGCCGCCGAACTGCTTGTGGGCGAACACCACGCGCGCTCGATCGATCGGGCGGCCGTCTGGACCGAATACCTGACCAACCACCGCATTGGGGTCGGTCTGCAAGTTCGCGCCGGCCTGATTGCCGGCCTCGGTGCGGTTTCCGGTATTTCCGAGGTCTGCGACTCGCGGGGCGTCCTCGCCCTTGCCCGCGTCGACTTCTGGAGAGCCGACCCCGTACGGATCAACCGGAGGAGTTGGATCGGAGATCAACAACACCCCTCCGACGGCCGCTGCGACAAGCAGCAGCACGGCAACGAGTAGACCGCGGTTCATGCTTAAGAATTCGGTAAGCAGCCGAGGATCGCCCGCTTACAAAGCACCCGCGCCATCTTCTTGCGATAGGCCGGTGACATCGAGGTGTTCTTCATCGGACGAACTTCGTCCCGAAGTAAAGCTCCGATGCTCTCGGCCCGTTCTTCCGTGATCTCAGAGCCCTCAAGCTCGGCGGCGAGTTGCGGGTACAACCGCGGAATACTGTCGTAAGCGGTGGTCGCAATGCGCGCTTCGGCGACCCTTCCACCGGGCTGATCCGCCCAGCGCACCGCCACCGCCACGCCACCTTCCGGGAAGTCAAAGGTCTCGCGCAGGCGCAGCTTGCGATAGGCAACCGACCACTCTGCTGCATCGACCGGCAAATCCAGGCGCAACATCAGCTCCGCCGGTCTGCGGGTCGCGAAGCGCTGAATTCCGTCGAGGGCAAAATACTCGGAAAGCGGAACCGTGCGTTCGCCTTCGGGGCTCACCAAGACAGCTTGCGCTCCGTAGGCCAACAGCACCGGCGCAAGGTCGCCACTGTAGGTCGCAACGCAAACATCGCCTGGAACCGGCTGCACCCGACACTGATCCGCTTCCGCCTTGAGGCAGGAGTCATGCGCGACCCGCCACTCTGCGGTTTGGTTGAAGTGCCAGCAGCGCGTATCGAGGTGAAGATTGCCACCCAGCGTCGCGCTGCGTCGAATCAAAGGCGTTGCGATCTGCGCCGCCGCCTTGCCTAACTCTGGGCACAGGCGCGCCAGCGTGGCGCAATGCTCAATCTCGTGCAAGGTTCGGCCACAGCCCAAGGGTCCGGCTTGCTGCTCGTCCAGCTCGGCCAAGTGGCGCAAGCTGATGACATGCGGTTTGACATTGAGTCGCCACTTGTAGTTGCACAGCAGGTCTGTGCCGCCTCCTAAGTAGTCGAAGTCGCTGGCCGAAGCGGCTGCAGCAAAAGCTTCGTCGAGCGAAGCGGGACGATGAAGTTCTAGATCAGGAACGCGCACCAGCTTTCTCCTCGGCTTTCCGCTTTTGTTCGATCGCTTTCAAAACGCGTTCGGGGGTCATCGGGACTTCATGCAAACGCACGCCAATTGCGTCGTAAATCGCGTTGCCAATCGCAGGAATGATCGGTGCCAAAGCGCCTTCGCCACATTCCTTGGCTCCGAGTGGACCCTCGGGGTCGTTCGATTCCACCACGATCGCTTCGATCTCGGGCGTATCGACTGGCGACGGAATCTTGTAATCCAAGAAGGACGGATTGCGCAGCTGTCCGTTGTTGAGGTAGAGCATCTGTTCGGTCAAAGCCTGGCCCATGCCCATATGCACGCTGCCCTCGAGTTGCCCTTCCACGGCCAAACGGTTCAATGCCTTGCCACAATCGTGTGCCGCCCAGATTTTCTCGACGCGCACGAAACCGGTCTCGGCATCGACATCGACTTCGGCGACGAATGCTTGATAGCTATAGGACGGCGAAAGACCCGCGCCTGATCCCTTGAAAGCGCCCCCAAGCTTCGGTGCTCGGTAGGCCCCCTTGGCGATCAATGCGCCATTATCGGCGAGTGCCTCGCGCAGAGCATCCATGAAGGGAACCACGACACCCGGATCATCGAGGTGCGTGTACGCCTCGTCGGCCGATTTGACGAAGCCTTCGGCAGACTTCCCGGTCAGACTTGCGCAAGCGCGCTGCAGCTTGCGGAAGATTGCCTCGCCGGCGCGCAGGGCGGCGTTGCCCGCCATGAAGGTGACGCGCGAGCTGTAACTGCCCAGATCGATCGGTGCTGTATCGGTGTCTTTTGCGAAGACACGGCAGCGGTTCATGTTGACGCCCATGGCTTCGGCGACGCACTGCGCCAGCATCGTGTCCGAACCTTGGCCGATGTCCGCAGCGAGCGAGTGGATCGTGACCCCGCCGTCGACATCGATCTTGATGTGGACGGTTGACTGCGGGGTTCGCGTGCGGTGAATCGGCAGCGCTGATCCGCTGATGTAGAAACCGCAACCCAATCCAATGCCCTTGCCGTAAGGCATCTTGCGGAACTTATCGTTCCAGCCCGACCGCTCGCGCGCGCGTTCGAGGCATTCCAAGAAACCCGTCGACGTGATGCGCAAATGATTCAAGGTGGTCGTATTGGCCGGCAGCGCGTTCTGTGCGCGCAGGTCAAAGGGGTCGAGCGACAGCTTCTCGGCCATCTCGTCGAGTGCCGTTTCGAGTGCATAGCGCGCGTTGACCGCGCCGTGGCCGCGCATCGCGCCGCTGGCAGGCTTGTTGGTGTAAACCCGACGCCCGCTGTAGCGGAAACTGGGCAAACGATATGGGCCCTGCGACAGCACGCCGTTGTAGTAGGTCGTGACGACGCCAAACGAACCCCATGCGCCTCCGTCGATGCGGCTATGTGCATCGAGTCCGAGCAAGCGACCCTCGCGGTCGGCCGCGACTTTGATCTTGTACTCGGTGGGGTGACGGCCGTGATTGTTCAGGAAGACTTCGTCGCGGTCAAAGATCATCTTGACCGGACGTCCGGTCTTGCGAGCCAGCAATGCCGCGACCATCTCGTGTGGGAAAGGGTCGGACTTGCCACCGAATCCGCCTCCGACGAGTGGCTTATAGACGCGAATGCGATGCATCGGCATCTCGAGCACCTTGGCCAGCGATCGGTGCAGATAGTGCGGCACCTGCGTCGCTGAGTAAAGGCTGAGACGGCCGTTCGCTTCAGGAACGGCAATGCAGCCAATCGGCTCGGTGAAGCCGTGGTTGATGCCATCGAACACGTATTCGCCACCGGTGACAACATCGGCACCTTTGAAGGCACCGTCGACGTCGCCAAACTCTTGGTCGACTGCCTTGTGAATGTTCGTGCCCCCGACCGTGTTGGCGTGGATGGGAGTGTCGGTCTCTTTAAGCGCGTCCTTCGGGCGCAGCACCGGAGTCAAGACTTCGCCGTTCACGCGAACCTTCAGAGCAGCCTCGCGCGCGGCGACCTCGGTCTCGCATGCCACCGCGGCAACCAAAGCCCCGCTATACAGCGCATTCGGAGAAGGCAGCGGTGTTTCATCCTCTGAGATCGGAAGCACACCAAAGGTATTGCCGGTACCCGGCTCGCCGGGCGCAAGTCCTGCAATAAAGCCCTCGACTTCGGCTGCGTCGCTGAAGTCGACGGAATCGATGCGCATCGACGCGGTGGGCGAGCGAACCAACCGCGCGTGCAGCATGTCGGGAAAGCGCATGTCCTCGATGTAGATGCCCTGCCCCGTGCTCTTCTCCATGCTGTCAATCAGCGGGAAGCGCGATCCAACGGTGGATTGATAAGTGCTCATACTTCCTCTTGCTGCGCGGTGACGACCGGGCGTCCTTGCTCGGTGCAGAACTTGCGATGTTCGGCGGCGCAGCGCTCAACCGCATCGATGATCTTGACGTAGCCTGTACAGCGGCAAAGGTTGCCCGCAAGCGCAACGCGGATTTCATCTCGACTCGGGTTCGGGTTGTCGCGCAACAAGCGATCCGCTGCCATCAGGAAACCCGGCGAGCAGAAGCCGCACTGACTCGCCCCTGCTTCCGCCCACGCTTCCTGCAATGGCGCAAAGCGATCGCCCGCGCGCAAGCCTTCGACGGTGGTGATCTGCTTCGATTCGACCTCGGCGGCCAAGGTGAGGCAGGACAAAACCGGTTGCCCGTCTACCTGAACCGTGCAGCATCCGCAGGTGCCCAGGTCGCAGCCACGCTTCGTGCCAGTGAGTTCGACTTCCTCGCGGAGGACATCGAGCAAAGTGTCAGCGTCGCGAGCCAAAACCTCGCGAGGTTGGCCGTTGACTTGGAGGCGAAGGATGCGGCGAGAAGACGACATGAATCGGACCCGAAGGGCCTCCATTCTAGCCGTGCGCCCGGAGGATTACTGCACGACCAAGGCCATGGGATTCGACCAAATCCCGGCACTTGCTGTCGTGAGTTCGAGGGCCTGCATCCAGACGGGGACTCCGGCGGCGGTCGGCGGCACGGGCGCGGTTGTTTGCACCTCGCCCTGCGCATTGGGGCTGAACCGACCCAGTTGCTCGATTGGATGCGAAAGCTGCGCAACACCGAATGGCGTCGTGGTCGGGCCAGGCCCGCGCAAGGAGTAGCCAAGAAACACCAGCGAGGTCGGATCGGCGCCGGTCACCGATAGCGTGACTTGCTGGCCCGCAACGAGGTTCTGCACATTGAACTGCAACGGCGGAGCGCCACCCACATTGATGTCGTCGATCCCTACGCCGTCGAGGAAGGCATAGGGGTAGTCATCCGACTGGGCAAAGGCCACCCAGAAATCGCCGCTGACATCGACACTCGTGGACGAGAGATCGCAACTAAGTTGCACCCAAGTATCGAGATTGCCCCCACCGAGCAGAGTCTTCCAATCGGTGAGCAAGGGCGTCCAATTCACGCCGTCAGCGCTGATAAAGACTCCGTCGTCGGCATGAGTTTCTTCGCCGTAATGCTTGGCGTGAAACTCCATGATGAAGTTGCTCACTCCGGCGCCATTCAAACCAATGACCAGAGCGTTGGCAACCTCGTGATAGAGCGTCGTGCCGGGCAGCAGGCCAAGTTCCAGACTGTATTGCCCCGTGTGTGGATTCAGGCAGACGCCGAGCTGTCCAATGTTGCACCAACCCAGCGGATCCGATTGACGGGTTGCCGCGTCAACGGAATTGATTGCCATGTAGTCGGGCACAACACCGGTCAAGGTGTCAAAGGACTCGACGAAGCCATCCGCGCTTGCAAAGCTCGTCGGAAGATTTGGCCAGCGTAGCGGCGGGACAAACGGTTGGTCGTCGATTACGAGCTGATCGATACGCCACTCATTGGCAAAAAAGCCATGATAATCAAATGCGATGAGCACGCCACTCAGCCCGGCATACGCGCTCAGGTCAACCTCGATCGCATAGGTGCCATCGTCGACCGCGCTGCTGATCCAGATGTCGGTCCAGCTTGCACCGCCATCCAAGCTGACTTGAATCGCGTTTCGGTCAGTTGCAAAGGCGAAAGTCTGAACCTCGACTGCATGCAACCAGACTTGCGTCAATCCGCTGAAATCGAGGCTCGGTGTGATCAGTTGGCTCTCGCTGACCGCCATCAAGTCATCGTGGAAGGCAAACTCGCAGGTGTCGTCCTGCCAGCCTAGGCTGATTCCATTGTTGACTTCCGACCAACCCACCGGGGGGATGACGCAGGAACGAAAGTCTTCCTGCAGTACGACTGTTTGAGCAGTTGAACCGGAAACGAGGAGCAAGCCCGCAAGGGAACTGGCTAGTACGGAAGGCTTAACGGAAGGGGAGGGCATCGAAGAATCGACTTCCAGGGCACCTCTAGTTTACTCGGAGGCCGCCGGGCCGTTCGACATTTGGCAAACGGAGCAAACCACCATTGCGGCCTAGAGATCGAAGCGCCATTGATAGTGCGCGGAAAACAGAAACTGAGCCACATCGAGGTAGAACTCGTCCGAGATCGGATGGTCATGCTCGCCGTCAAACTGGCTGGAATAGCTTCGCAGTTCCAGGAGTTCATCGGCGGCTTCGGTTCCTGCGAGCAAAGCAAGGCCCGTATACACCTGGCCTGCCGCAATGAGATAGCCGCTGGTGCCGGCCCCGAACCGCAAGGCCCAATCCGCAAGGAGCGCCTCGCGTGCTCGAGCATCTCCGAACTGGCCTGCCGCCAGGAGCCAAAGCGGTTGCATTTGGCTGCGAAGTTTCGCCGGAACTTCGGCGAGTGCTTTTTGAAACCAAGCGCGATCGCTTTCACGGCCGGCAATCGCGAGCACCACGACCGGTGCCATTCGTGTTGCATCGACAGACTCCATCGCTACGAGTTCCGCGAGGGCGACGTCGGCCCGGGCAGTCGCAGCAGCTTTGGCTCGTTCCCAGTCCAGCAAAGCGAGGCGCAGCAGCCCGCTCGCTTCCCAATGAGGAATACGGTCACTGGCTGCTGCAGGCAAATCGATGCCAATTTCTCCGGCTAATCCCCAGAGCCAAGATGCTGCTGGTTCGGACTGCACACGCTCGGCGAGGTAGGCAAAGACGGCCGCTTGCTGATCTGCCGCGGCCTCGCGCAAGGCAAAGACAGCCCCATGATTCTCGCCTCCCAAAGAGCTTCCGCGCAGCTCTTCGAGCGTACGCCCAGGAGCGCGTCGAGCCGCAGCTATCCACAAGGCCGGCATGCCAGCGGAGAGCTCGGCTAGCTCCGCTTGGGTCATTGCCAGTTGGCCTGGAATTACCGAGGCCAACAGTCGCGCACCTCGTAGAACGGCATCGTCGCCTTCGAACGCAGCACGTTGACCAGCACGTGCCTCGAGCAGGCCCAGAAGCGCCTGCTGGCGTACGCTCATCTTGCGGCCCATGGCCGTGCGAAGTGCTGGCAAATCGGGGATCTGCTCATGGCCGAGATATCCGGCTAACAAGCAGGCTCCTTCGAAAGAAGTCGCCGCACGTTTCCAATCGCGAGCAGGGTCTCGCCCTGCTTCCGGATGATGCATCCCGTACAGCAAGAGCGCCCAAGCGCGTTGCGGGCTAGCACGCCTTCCGGCACGCGCCGCATCACTGAGCAGAGCATGGGCCTCGGGGGTGTCCAATAAGGCAGCAGCAAGCAGCACACCGCGTTGATGCAAGGCCGATCCCTTGCCAATCCGCTTCTCGAGCCAGCGTTCGACGCCTGGACCCAGCGCTGCAATTTGCTCGGCCGCCTGCATGCGTTCGCCGGGTTGCGGGCCGTCAAGCCCACCCACGAGTTCAGCACCGGGCTCTTGCACAGCGAAGAGCCCGGTGAACCAAGTGACGAGAAGCAAAGACCAGCTGGCCATTCCCCCAGCTTATCCGCTAGCGCAAGCGAACGAGCACCGGGTTACTGAGCGTGCCACTGTCGAGATCAAGTGCCTGGAAGTAGTGATCAACATGGCTGAACTGAGGTGGCAGATCCGGGGCGGTCCAACGGAAGCTGGCATTTCCACCGGCATCGGTTTGCGTCGCGTGCATCCAACCGTTTTGGAATTGGCGTTGGAACAGAGCGCTGGTTTGATCCAGAAAGATCGCAGCGACCCCGCCGTAGTGCGATTCAGCAAAACCTCGCTTCCGTGTCATGACTCCTTTGACTTTGCCGAGCGGAGTCGCGTGCCGCAGCTTCAGTTGAATTGACTGGCCCGGACTGGCGTAGGGCAAGTCGACATCAAGGACCAGCGATGATGGAAATGGGTCTTCCAGAAAACAGAATGCATCGAGTTCGGTGCTGACTTGAAAGCCGTAGTCAAGCTCGGCGAAGCCAGGAATCAAGCGTCCGCCTTGTCCATCTCCATAGAGAGTGGCGTCGTCGGAGGTTGGGCCCTGAACGGTAAAGCAGAGCTCCTGCGTGGAAGGATGCGCCGAAAGGGATCGCAGATCACCGACTGCCCCCACCCCAGGGTTCGCGTGGTCCACCAGGGCTTGGATCTGTGATTCGGTGTAGACCCGGCCGATCGAGCCGTCGTCGGGTCGGTACCAGAGCACATCGCCGTCGTCGATACTGCCCAGCACGGCAGACTGCAGGCCATCCTTGACCGAGAAGAAGCACACATCTTCGGCGTAGTGCAATGCATCCAGGTCGAAGTTGCCGGAACTGAGCTGCAGTGCTGCGGTGAACTCCGATTCGGCGAGAAGCAAGGACAGGCCACCGCGCGGGTCGATCCTGAGTACATCGCCGTCGAGGAAGTTGGCGTAGTTGGCATCGGTGGAAAACGCGAAGTCGCACGGTGTCAGGGATTGCGCGCCCGAGCGCGGGGCTTGGCACAACGCATCGACCCCAGGAAGTAAGTCGAGCGTGCTACTGCTGCCGCTGCTACCCAATTGCGAGAACCAGGCCGCGCGTGGCCAATACAGCGCGGCCGGTCCTTGCCCGGCAGTTTGCACCAGCCAGGCTTCGTCGTGGCAAACCGGATCGCTGGCGAGTTGGGTGTCCGAAGTCGTTGACGCCAGCGCGGATTGCGGCGCAGCTGAGAGGATAAGTGTGGAGAGAAGCATCATGTTCCTACCCGGAAGACGGGCTGCCCCTCGGAAGGTGACAGCCATGCTCGGTGCGAATTTTTCCGCACCCCTCCGCGAAAAATTCCGCCACAGAACCCGCTTACCTAGCCCGATTGCAAGGAATTCACACTTCAAAAAGACTGCAACCCTGGATTGGACGGCAATTCGCAACTCGCCCCGGCCCGGGCCGCCTTCTTGGCACGCTAAGTGAAAGAGAGAAGCGATGTCTCGTCGCCACCACCTCGACACTGCTCTTGCCACCGGCACCTTCAGCTGGGCAGATGCCGTGCGCCAATTGCGCACCCCGCGCCGCCGACATGTGCTCGGCCCGGCTCTCCGCGAGATGCTGGTGACCACCCCCACCCGCTTCCTCCCGCATCTACGCAACCCGAGCACGCACGAACGCGGTGCCTCGCGCGTGCGCCAAACAGGCGACCCGCTCAGCGTGTACTGGGCCGACCTTCGTCGTCTGCGCCCGACTCAGCGCGACGAGGAATTCGTGCTCGCGCATGCGATCGAAATCCTGCGCGAAGCCATCGCCGAGATCTTGGGCGAGCGGCCCTCCGCGCAAACTCGCGCAATTGCCGCCGAGTACCTCTCGCCGTATTCCAAGCTGCGCAAAGCCTGGGACGAGCAGGAAGTGGGCGACGAACTAAAGTCGGATCAAATCGAGCGCCTTCGCCAGCGGCTCGGTGAGCTAACGCAAGTGCAAAGCGTGTTGATCGAACGCAACCTGCACGCGGTGCCTGCTACCGCCCGCAAGTACCGCCACGTCGGAGTGCCTTGGGAAGACTTGATCCAGGAAGGCAATGCTTCGCTGCTGCGTGCCGTCGAGCGCTTCAACCCCGCCGAGGGTGTGCGTTTTTCCAGCTACGCAAGCTGGTGGATTCAGCAAGGCATTCTGAAAGCACTTTCATTTCAGTCCCGCACCGTTCGACTGCCCGTCTACCTTGCTCAAGCGGTGCACCGGGTGCGCGATGCACAGGCCAGCTGCCCGGAATCGCTGACGTTGGAAGACCTCGCTCAGCGCACCGCGCTGTCAAGCGAGCACGTCGAGCGCGCCCTGCGCGCGGACCGCAACTGCGTGTCCTTGCAACGCCCTGCGATCGGTTCCGAGGAAGACGAGGGCACGATGAGCGATCGGCTTCCCGATCCGCGCCAAGCACCGGAGCCGGATGCGGCCAGCCCCGCCGAGCTCCGCCAAGAATTGGAATCGCTGCTCAACGCGCTTCCCGAACGCGAAGCCTTGGTGCTCCGCCTGCGCTTCGGCCTGGAAGATGGGCGCGCATGGACCCTCGAAGAGGTTCGGCAACGGCTCGGCATCTCGCGCGAGCGCGTGCGCCAGCTGCAAGCTCAATCGCTCGGCCGCCTGACCCGTCCGACCCCGCGACGCCGTCTGTCTCGCTACCTCGATGGAGTGAGCGGCTAGACTCGGGCATGCTTGTCTCGCTGTTGCTGCAGGCGGCCACGCTGCTTCCTGCGCCCGCACCGCCGGCTGCCGCGCCCGACGCAGCGTATTCCGAGCGTCTGCGGCAGGCTGTCGCTTTCGCATCCATCGACGCAGCCCAGCTAGCCAGTCTTGATGCCGAGAGCTTGGCGCAACAAAGCAGCTTGGCTTCTTTTGCGATGCAGGGCAGTGCCCAGGCCCGCCTCAGCGCGCTGATTGTGGCAAACGGGGAACAGGTCTGCACCGATCCTGTAGCGCGCGCGTTGTTTCGCATGGGCTGCACGGCTCCAGAAACCAATACTGCCGTCAGCTGCCTGCTGGCTTCTAGCTGGTTACCGCCCGGTACAGCGCCGGCATTGGCCTATCTTGCTCAAGATCCGAGCAAGAACCTATCGGTACGCGCTGCGGCACTCTCGCGCCTGCTCGAGTTTGGCTATCACGGTTCTTGGCCGCTCGCGCGCGCGCTGCTGCTCGGAGGAACCCAGGCCGATCTTCAGCCGCCCGCTTACGCCGATTGGCCGCGCGGCCCGCGCTGGGAACTCCCGAAGCGTCTGGTGGTCCTAGGCATGTACGCATGGTTGGATCAAACGCGCACCCCTCCCTTCCCCTTCGAGCCGAATGCGGCTTGGCGGGAACAGGAGGACCAAGTGCGTGCGCTCGAAGCCTACGTCGAAACGGCTCGCACGAACCAGCGGGATTCCCCGCGCCCGCGCTCTTATGCAGCAGCACTGTTGGATCGCGCCCAGCGGCTCGCCCTCGTTGACCTCGCCGTGCACGGCGACCCGATTGCCGAACAAGCACTTGCTTGGTTGATGCCGCAAGTGGGTGCGACCCTCCACGAATTGACGCGGGGCCAAGACCCCAAGCGTGCTGCCCTCGCGGCGCGTGTGCTGGCGAATCTACCCGACTAGGGGTAGATGCGCTGCAAGGTGCGTGGGAATGGAATGCACTCGCGCACGTGTTCGACCCCGGTGATCCAGGAAACGGTGCGTTCGAGGCCAATGCCAAAGCCGCCGTGCGGAACGCTGCCGAACTTGCGCAAATCCAAGTACCACTGGAAGGCATCGAGCGGCAAGTCGTGGTCGATGACGCGCTGCTTCAAGACATCGTGGTCGTCCTCGCGGACCGCGCCACCAACGATCTCGCCGGCCACCGGAGCGATGATGTCCACCCCGAGCGCCTTGCTCGGATCGGCTTCGTCTCGCTTCATATAGAAGGCCTTCACTTCGGCTGGCCAATGCGTGACCATGACTGGGCAGCCGTAGTGCTCGCCGAGCATCGTCTCGTCGGGTGCGCCCAGGTCGTCGCCCGGCTGGAAATCCGATTCGTATTTCCCGGCGGCTTTCCACTCCATCAGGAGCTTGGCAGCATCGTCGTAGCGAAGTCGCGGGAACTCCTTGTTCCAGCCTTCCAGCACCGAAGCATCGCGCTCTAGGTCGACGAGGTCCTGCTGGTTGTGCTCGAGGACCTGCTCGAGCGTGTAGCGAATCATGCCCTCGGCCAAATCGCAGACGTCTTCCAAGTTCGCGTAGACGAACTCGGGCTCAAGCATCCAAAACTCGGTCAAGTGACGGCGCGTCTTCGACTTCTCGGCGCGGAAGGTCGGGCCAAAGCAATACACCTTGCCAAGCGCCATCGCCGAAGCTTCGGCGTAAAGCTGCCCCGATTGCGTGAGGTAGGCCGTGGTATCAAAGTACTCGGTCTCAAACAGAGTCGAGGTGCCTTCACACGCCGCCGGCGTGAAGATCGGCGAATCGACGCAGAAGAATCCCTGCTGATCAAGGTAGTTGCGAAAGGACTGAATGACGCGATGGCGCACGCGCAAGATCGCCATTTGGCGTTTCGAGCGCAACCACAGATGGCGGTGATCCATCAAGAAGCTTGGCCCGTGCTCCTTCTTGGTGATCGGATAGTCCTGTGCGTTCTGATGAATGCGCAGCGAGCTGACTTTCAGCTCGGCGCCACCCGGCGCGCGCTCGTCCAGTTTGACGGTGCCGACAACCTCGAGCGAAGACTCTTGTCCGAGCGATTTGGCCGCTTCAAAGATCTCTTCCTCAAGTTCATTCTTCAAAACGACGCACTGGCAGATGCCACTGCCATCACGCAGCAGCAGGAACAGCAGCTTGCCTTTCCCACGGCTGTTGTAGAGCCAGCCACGCAGGCGAACTTCTTCGCCATCGTGAGCAGGGAGATCCGAAATGCGGACGTCGAGCACTGGAGTATCGATCTAGGGGAATTGACGGAGAGTGTCGTCGAGTTGAACCGCTCGGACCTCGGAGCCGACGACGTGCACGCGGCCTTTGGTGACCAAGCCTTGGCACACCGCTTCGACCCGTACTTCGAGTTCGTCCGCGTCAAACTCAGATGGGTCGTTGAGCAAGCGGATCTCGGTCAGGCCACGCGCGGCCAAACTGCGTTCTACCAAGCCGCGGAGCTCTTGGGAACGCGTCAGTTGTTGGTCGGTCTGGATTGGCTCAGGCGCCGGCGGCGCCGCAGCCAAACCATCGACTGCAAGCCGCAACTTGGCAAGCTCGGCGCGCACCGGCTCGGGATCCAGCGTGTGGATCCGTTGTTCCAGGACATCGATGCGATCGATCAAACCAGGCAGCACCTCCGCATTGCTTCGTAATTCCTCGATCACGCGCGCTACCTTTGCATCGGCGTTGCGGCGATTCAGCACGACCAGCACCGCAACGGCGAGCAGGACGACAAGGAGGACGTATTCCACGAGACAAGACGGGCCCACGGGAGAGCAAGGCCACTTCGCATGGCAGAATACCGTCGTGCGCACCCGCGCGCTTAGGATGAGTCCACGCTATGCGAGCGCGCCTTCTCTCCGCCGCAGTCTTCGCCATCATTGCGCTGCCACTCTTGCTGGCGAGTGCCGATGCGGCGCTGCTGCAAACCCTGTCTGCGCAGCGGCTCTTTCAGGGCCTGACCGACTCGCAAGACTCCCCTCCGCTGCGCGAAACTATGCTTCGACTCGAAGCCGCGGGCCAACTCCAGTTCGACTGGCCGTTGGAAGGCGATTCCGATCGTCAGGCGCGAGGATCGGCTCTGCGGGCAGGCTTTCAGCTGCCGGCTTCGGCAGAAGGCGAGGCCGACGCGTACCTTTCCCAGCCCGGCGGCCCGGACTCCTTCTTGGTGAGCTTGCCCAATGCGGTGCCGGGTGGCCCGACCGTCGAGTTGGAAGTTCGTCATGCCAGCGACGCGAATCGCGTCGAGATCGTCGATGTCAGCTCGGGGCTGATCGTGAAAGATGCCGTGCTCGGCTCAAGATGGGCTCTCTTGCCCCCCCTGATCGCGATTCTGCTTGCGTTCCTGCTACGCGGCACCTTGATCGCGCTGTCTGCCGGCGTCCTGTTGGGCTCGGCGATGATCGCTTCGAGTCAGGGCAACATCTTTGGCCTGTTTGGCGTCGCGTTCGAGGACATCCTGTTCGACCAAATCCTCACGCAGAAGTTCAACCTTGAGATTCTAGGCTTCGTGCTTCTGCTGTCTTCGACCGTCGCGGTGGTCACCAGGATGGGCGGCATCGATGGCATGGTGCAGGTCCTGTTGCGCTTTGCCAAGTCCTCGCGCAGTGTGCAAGCCGTCGCGTACGCCCTCGGCCTGGGCATCTTTTTCGACGACTATGCGAATACGATCATCGTCGGCAACTCGTGTGGGCCTTTGTTCGATCGCAAGCGTGTTTCGCGGGCCAAGTTGGCGTATATCGTCGACAGCACGGCGGCGCCGATCGCGGGAATCGCCATCTTGTCGACCTGGGTTGCGTATCAGATTTCGACCTACGCGCCGCAGTTGCCCACCGTCGGCATCGAAGCGAGCCAAGGCTACGCGCTGTTCCTCGAGACGGTGCCCTATCGCTTTTATTGCATCCTCGCGATCGTCATGGTCGGCTTGGTGATTTGGATGCAACGCGATTTTGGACCGATGAAGGCTATCGAACGGGCCACGCGTGAAGGCGATGACCCCAGCAGCATCGAGCGCAATGACGGCCCGGAAGCGATGACCTCGGCTAAGCCGGGAATCCCTGCGCGCTGGTTCAATGGCGTGCTCCCGCTCGCGCTGATGATTGTTGGCACGGCTGGTTTGATTTACGCCTTTGGTGCGAATGCCGTGCGCGAGGCTGCTGCCAACGGCGACGCCGAGTCACTCGACGCAATCGCGAGCGGTGGCTTCGTTTGGATTCGCACCGTGTTGGGCGCCTCCGATAGCACCGCCGCCATCTTCTTTGGCGCGCTCGCAGCCTTCGCTTTGGCAATGTTCATGGCTGTCGGGCAGCGGCTGCTGACTCCCAAAGAGGCTTCGATTACCGCTTCGCGTGGTCTCGGCGCGCTGATCAAAGATGCCGTGCTGATTCTGCTTTTGGCCTGGAGTATTGGCGCGGTCTGCACTGAGTTGGGCACCGCCACCTATCTGGTTGCCGCCTTCCAAGGATCCATCAGTGGCGTTTGGCTTCCGATCATTCTGTTTCTTGCCAGCTGCTTCGTTGCCTTCGCGACCGGCTCGTCTTGGACCACCATGGCCATCATGCAGCCGAATGTGGTGCTGCTGGCCTACCAACTCGGCGAGAACACTCCGTATGGGCCCCACGGACTGTTGATCTTGTCGATCGGCGCGGTCCTAGAAGGTGCCATCTTTGGCGATCACTGCTCGCCGATCAGTGACACGACGATCCTGTCCTCGGCAGCTTCGAAGTGCAATCACATTCAGCACGTGCGCACCCAGGCACCCTATGCCTCGGTCACAGCCTTCATCGCGATCACCGTGTGCTACTTGCCCGTTTCGCTGCTCGGTTCGCCGTGGTGGATCTCGCTGATGATCGCAGTCGTGGCACTCTGGGCCTTCTTGCGCTTCGTCGGGAAACCGGTGGTGGAAAGCGTGCCCACGGCTGCGCCGGCAGCTTAGTCGGCGTGCATCGACCCTGTAAGTCGCTCGCTTAAACGCCCGCTGGTAGCACGCTCGCGGCCGGTCCCACGGGACGTCCTTGCGGAGCCGCGGGCTCTTCGCCATGCACGTGCACGAGGCGACCGCGCAGCCACACACGCTCGGGGCGAGCGCGGAATTCGCGTCCGTGATACGGACTCCACTTCGACTTCGATGGCAGCGTGGCTTCCTCGACCACAAAGCAAGCCTCCGGGTCGGTCACCACGAGGTCGGCATCGACGCCCACCGCCAGGCGGCCCTTGTTGGAGAGGCCGAATTCGTCGGCAGGAATGCTGGTGACCGAGGCCAGCGCGGCTTCGATCGGCATGCCGGAATCATCGGCGATGGCGACGAGTAGCGGCAACAGGAGATCAATCGAAGGAAAGCCACTCGGCGCCTTGGCGTAGGGGCGCGCTTTCTCCTCAAGCGGATGCGGCGCGTGGTCGGTGCCGACGCCTTCCAGCAGCCCAGCCGCGACCAGCGAACGCAATCCTTCGCGGTTGTCGATCGACTTGATCGAAGGGTTGACCTTGAATCGATTCTCGTGCTTGGCTGCCGCCTCTTCGGCGTCGGCGATCAAGTAGTGCGGTGCTGTGGTTCCGGTGACCGGTTGACCAGCTTGCCGCGCTTCAGCTACCAAGCGCCCCCCTTCCGCGGTCGAGATATGGAAGACGTGCAGGACCGCTCCGACCTCGCCAGCAACCCGAATCGCATCACGAATCGATTGCACCTCCGCTTCGACCGGGCGCAAGAAATCGTGGCGGACCGCCTGGGCTTCCGTCGCCGCGGCGGCGGCAGCGTCCATGATGTTGTTGTCTTCGCAGTGGGCAACAATCTTCAAGCCGACTTCGGCCGCCTTGGCGAACAAAGCCCGCATCGACGCTTCATCTTTTACCCCACCGGCGCCGGTCGAGCAGCCGAGGAAACACTTCACCGCGGGGGTCAAGCCGACCAGCTCATGCAAGGTTGGCAGCGAAGCTTCGGTCAGGCTTCCATACGGCGCGTAATCGACCCGCGACACCCCTTGTAGATCCGTGATCTTCTTGCGCAACAGCTCCCCCGTCTCCATCAATGGAGGGTTGTTTTGAATCTCGAGTACCGTCGTGACACCGCCATGCAGCGCACCCGCGGAGCCCGTCAGGTAGCCCTCTTTGCGAACCAGGCCCGGCTCGCGGAAATGCACGTGGCAATCCACCAGCCCGGGCAACAGCCACTTGCCCTCGAGCTCGATGAGCTGCTCGCCCTCTTGGTGCTCCAGGCCCGTGCCGAGTTCGCTGATCGTGCCATCAGCAGCGACGCGTAGGTCGGTCGCTTCGAGAAACTGGCGTCCGTCGAACAGACGGCCACCGCGAAAGAGACTTGCTTGGGCTTGCATCGGCTTGCTTCGATTCGCCCGCGTGGGGCATGCGATCAAGAAGTGCAACATGATAGGCTGACCAGCCGTAATCCAGAATCATGCGCCGGATCTTCCCCCTTTTTGCCCTCATGCTGGGCCTTACTGCGGCTCCCGCCGCGGCACAGCACCTCAACTGGGACCTTCATGAGGTCGCCTGGCTGATGAAACCTGCTGCCGATGGCGAGACCATCGACATGGAGATGAGCCTGAACCCCCTGCTCGATCGCGATCGGGTGGTCGTCAGGATTCCTCTCTGGCGGCCGGGTTCGTACCGCTACGCCAACTACCAGGATCGCATCAAGAATCTGCGCGCCGTCGATCAGAATGGCACCGAGCGCAGCATCCTCGAGTTGGAACCGCGGGCTTGGGAAATCGATGCCGCAGGCGCGACTTCGCTCAAGGTCCTGTACACCTTGACGACGACCAATGAAGCGGACGAGGGGGAAACCCCGGCGGTGCACTTGCGCAGCCCGATGACTTTCCTCTACACCGAGGACACCAAGCACCTCTCGCATACGCTGCGCGTCGAGCTGCCGAGCGGTTGGGATTTTGCCTCGGGTCACCGCGCCGATGCAAGCGAAGAAGGCCTGCTGCGGTCGCCCGATTACGACGTATTTGTTGATTGCCCGATCGCGCTTGGTGGCTTGGAACGGCATTCCTTCATGAGCCATGGCGTCGAGATTGAATGGGTACTGTTTGGCCGCTTGCCGACCGATGCCGAGTTCTCGCGCGAGGAATGGAGCCGCAAGCTGCAGGCGATCTCCGAAACCGGCTACGACATCTTTGGTAGCTACCCCTTCGAGAAGTACACCTACCTCTTCCTGTTGAATGGAATCGGCGGTGTGTCAGGCCTCGAGCATTTGAACTCGACCTCGATTTTGGTCAATCACCGCGGGGTCAAGAACGGCAGTTACATCGAGATTCTCGAGTCCGTGACCGCGCACGAGTTTTTCCACCTCTGGAACGTCAAGCGGATTCGCCCCGAGCAACTCGGCCCCTTTGATTACACGCAGGATGTTCGCTCGACCGATTTGTGGTGGGCCGAAGGAATCACTTCCTACTACAACGATGTGATGCTGCAGCGCGCAGGGCTGCGGCCGGACGGCTGGTTTTGGTCCGCGCAGTCGAGCAACTTCCTGAGCGTGCGCCGCTCCCCCGGCTACGGCAATAACTCGCCCGAACGTTCGTCATGGACGGTCTGGGATCCGGATCCCTCCAAGAGCATTAGCTACTACAGCCAGGGCCAAATGCTTGGCCTGCTGCTTGACATCAAGATTCGCGCACACACCGAGAATCAGCGCAGCCTGGATGATGTGTTGGCCTTCCTGTCGCGATGGATCGATTACCCAGGCCCCGGCTACAGCGATGATGAGCTGCAGAAGGCAATTTACGCTGTGACCGGCTGGGACTGTGAACAGTTCTTTGATCGCCATATTGAAGGTCTCGTGGAACCTCCGTTCGCGGAAGTTCTGCCGCTCGCTGGACTGAATGTCACCTGGATTGAGGCGGATGACCCCTATGTTGGGCTTGGCTTCGGCGAGGGACTCGAGCTCGCCATCCGCGAAGGAACCCCCGCAGGAGATGCTGGCTTGCAAACCGGCGACCGCTTGCTGGCGATTGGCGAAGATCGCGTGCGCGACCTGGATGAGGTGCGGGCCGCTCTCGCCGTAGTCAAACCTGGGCAAGAGATCATGGTGCGGGTCCGTCGCGGCGGCAGCACCAAAGACGTGACCGTCCTGGTTGCGGAACGCGGTCGTACGACCTTCCGCATCTCGGAAGCCGAGGACGCCACACCCGAGCAGATTGCGATTCGCGAAGGAGTCTTGACCGGAACTCCGAACTCGATCTAACACCCGCCACGAAAGCGCAGGCTGGATTGGCCCCGCGCCAACGCAAAGCGTGCTCTCGGTCATTTTACCGGGAGCACGCTTCTTTCTTAGTCCTTGGGCGCCATGCCCAGCTGTTCGCGAACCCAGGCTTCCCAGTCGCGGTCCATCTTGCGGAAGACGTCTTCGCCTTTGACTTCAAACAGCTCTTCCGCTCTCTTGCGCAACTTGCCTTGGAAGTCTCCGCCTTCGCGCGCAAACTTTGCCATCTCGCGCAAGAAAATCTGCGACTTCTCGGGATCCTGTCGCACCAGGAACTCGAACATCGCCCAGGACTTCGCGACATCGCCGCGCCGCATATCGAAAAGGCGGGTGGTCATGAGCGCCGAAAAGGGCGCACCCTCGCCGAGCGCAGATTGCAAATAAAGCGTGCGCTCTCCGGCTTGCACCACCCCTTCCCCCACGGTCTTCTTATCTTCTTCTTTCTGCTTGCCGCCGCGACTCACCGTGCGTTCGGGGTCGTCCTTGCTCCAATCAAAGGCCTTGTTGGTCACGACGTTGCGACCGAGGAATTCAAGCGAAACCCAATAGCCGACCGCTTCCTCAATCCAGTCCATCGAGACCTTGGTGTAGCCGGTGCCGTAGTGAACCGTCGCCAGCGTCACCCCTAAGTTATTCGCGACCTTGCCAGCTGGATCCTCGCGCGAGACATTGCGCCAGTAATACAGCCAATCGGGATGCTCCCCGCCGCGACGGTTGCGCGAGCCTTCCATAGCCATCCGTTGGGCTTTTTCCGGGCCCCAGATCATGCCGAAGTGTTCTTCGTACATCTTCTCGTGGGCAGCCATGTCGTCGGGGCCGAAGTACCACTCAATGAAAACGTCTTCGGGGATGCGATCCACAAAGGTTTCCGACAGGTGCGGCTCGACGAAACGCGCGCGGAAGCCAAGGATCGCTTTCTCGGCCATCTTCAACGCCGATGCAACGGCACCGTCCGGGATCCCGTCGTGATACGTGATTCGGCAGTGCTGACTCTGCTGCACTTTGAACTTGCGGCCACTAGCCCACTGCTCGGCGGAAGCATTGACATCTTCGGCGGGCATCGCCTGGCCGATGCCTTGCATCGCGCGCTTCTCGCGTTGGATCGCCGCTTCCCGGCCAATGACCTTGGTCTGCTTCTTCATCTCGCGTGCGATCGCGTCCATCGCTCCAGTGAAGCCAAAGCCGCCTAACCAAACGCGGGTCTGCTCTAACTCCTCAAGCAAAACCTGGTGTTTCACTTGCCAGGTCGACTCACCCTCAGTCTCTTGATCGCGCGCAGACTCAAGATCTTCGAGTCGCTGCATCCGCTGTTCGTATTCTTCACCGATTGCAAACCAGCTGCTGTTCGGCGCGAACATATTGATCGCCTCAATGTGCGCGTTCTGCACCCCGCCGACCTGCTTTTTGATCGCCTTGGTGATCACCCCGTCGCTGACTTTGTAAGGAAGGCTGCTCGGATCCTTGGGGTTCGGCAGGAACCACTCGCTGCGCCCGGCACGGTTGAAGTTGGTCCCTTTGCCTGGCTCGTAGGTCGCGCCGGCACGAATCTCGCCGAGGAAGCGCTCCTGGCCGTCAATCTCCACCATGTACTTCGCGTATCGTTTCGCAGCCTTCTCGTCCTTGAAAACGACTTCGAAAATCTGAGCCGGTGCCGCCATGACACCAGCCCCCCAACACAGTGCGACAAGGAGGACGGGGAGAACTCGCATGCCCTATCATAGTCAGAATGTGCCGCGCTTCTCTCGCTGCTCTCGCGCTCCTCGCCAGCGTGCTTCTGCCCGCTTGCGGGATGAGGTATTCCGGCTCGCACTCAGGCGGAAAGAGCTTTACGACCGGAATGCAGAGTCGGCAGGGTTCGCAGCCGGTCATTGGTAGCTTTCAAGCCGACCTTTCGTACAGCGACTATTCGGCCCATTCCTATCCCGCCACCTTGACCCTCGAGTCTGCGCTGCGAACCGAAGACTTCGAGCTTGAAGCACGCGTCTTCCAAGACTTGGACGGCGATCAGGAGTACTCGCCCGGCGCCGATCGATTGCTCGCGAAGAGCGAAGCTCCGACGCGCAACCCGGGCTCCAACAGCCTGAGCTTGAGTCCGATTTCCTTCACCTTTAAGCCACGCCACGAGCCGGTTGGCATTCACTGGGTCGTTCGCCTCCCAAGCGGCGAGGAAATCACCCGATCCGAAATGTTCCGCTAACCACCGCGGGTTCGCATTTCGAGCAAGGGGTCTTCGTCTGCAGGACGCCCGGGTTGCTGCAAAGGACCACGATCTTCACGCAATTCAAATCGCGTCTCGGCACCGGCATCGCGACGCTCCGACCACGCGGATCGAATCGCCTCCCGCACGGCGTCAACACCTTGCTCACGCAGGATGTCACGCAAGGAAGTGCCCTCGCGGGCGTACAGGCAACGGAACCAGCTGCCGTCGGCCGTCACACGACTGCGATCGCAGGTCGCGCAAAAGGGTTGCGTCGTGGAAGCAATAATCCCGAACTCGGTGCCATCCTCGAGTTGGAAACGATCGGCCGGAGCAGCATCGACTCGCTCCACTTCGCGGCATGGCCCGTGCACTGCCTCGATGCGTTGCAGGATCTCGGCTCGTGAGACCACTTTCGATTGCGTCCAAGCAGTCGCCCCGCCCACGTCCATGTATTCAATAAAACGGACTTGAATGCCTCGCTCGCGGCCAAAGCTCAGCAAGGCAGGGAACTCGTCATCATTGAATCCACGCTGGGCCACCACGTTGAGCTTGGTTCCGCGGAAGCCAGATGATTCGGCAGCATCCATTCCGGCGAGGACCTCGCTGAAACGGTCGCGACGCGTCAACGCCGCAAAGCGCTGCGGGTCGAGCGTATCCAACGAGATGGTCAATCGATGTAGCCCCGCCGCACGCAGTGCCCGCGCGTGGCTCGCGAGATGCACCGCATTCGTCGTCAGCGCGAGGTCTTCGACCCCGTCGAGTTCGGCAAGGCGAGCGACGAGCTCAGTGAGGTTGCGACGCAACAGCGGTTCGCCGCCGGTCAGGCGTACGCCGCGCACACCCAGACCGACGAAAACTTCGGCGACCTGAGCGAGTTCTTCGAGGCTGAGAATCTGCGGACGCGGTAGCCACGCATAGAGTTCCTCGGGCATGCAGTAATTGCAGCGCAGGTTGCAGCGGTCGGTCACGCTCAGGCGAAGCTGACGCAACGGACGTTGGCGTGGATCGAAGATCACGTCGGGTCCTTTTCTTCCGCGGCTTCGGGACCGTCGGGCTCTTGTTCCGCTTCGGGGCTCGAAGCGTCCGGTGGATGGGTCGGGAGCCCCAATCCCTGACGAACCAGCAAAGCGCGCGAGCGATCGCGTCGCTCGGGGTCGAGGCTTTGGCCAAAGCGCGCCTGCAAGTGGCCCGGTTGCAGTTGGAAACAAAGCGTCAAGACCTCGCGTGCGCTTGGCAGTTCCGCATCGGCGCGCAGTTCATCCCCGACACCAGCGAGCAGCGCCAAACGCAGGACGGACAGTTTGGTCAGCGCTTCGGCGGTGCTCAGCGATTCGGCGGTACTGAGCTTGCGCCACGCTTCGATGGCGTCGGCAAGCAATGCCGCCCGTGAACCCGCGTCCCGCAGCAAGCTCGAACGTTGCTTGCGCTCGTACTCAATCAATTTGCGGCCGAAGGCATCGATCGTCGCGACTTGCTTACTCGCCGGAACCCCGAGCGTGATCTGATTCGAGATCTGATACAGGTTTCCGAGGGCCCGGCTGCCCTCGCCGTGCACCCCGCGCACCGCCAAGTTCGCGCGCCGCGCAACTTGAATGACATGATGCAACGGAGTGGTCGCACGCGCCAAGGCCGGCAAGTGCAGCATCAAGCTGGCCCGCATTCCGCTGCCCACATTGGTCGGGCAGGCGGTCAGGAAACCAAAGCGGTCGTGGCGCGCCAAACGAAAACGACGCGCAATCTCGTCACTGAGGATCGAACAGCTGCGGTGAGCCGCTTGCAGGTCGAGCCCCGGGGCAAAGCCTTGCGCGCGAAAGTGATCTTCTTCATTGACCATCAAGGCCAGGGATCCGTCGCCAAGAAAGAGCACGCGAGTCGGAACCGCAGATTCCACGAGGTCGCGCGTCGCCAAACTGCGTTCAACGAGGAACTCGGCTTCGGCTGCATCGAGACCGTCCGGGTCCAAGACGAGTCCGTTATGGAACAGAGGGCCGAGCCCCTGTTCGCTTTGTTCGCAAATCTCCCCCGCCTGCGCACCATCAAGCATGCGCGGAAAAGGGGTCTTTGCCAAGTTGCGAGCAAGTCGAACTCGGCTCGACACCACGACATCCGCTTCCGGGCCATCGGTCTCAAGCCAGGTCGGGGTGCGATGAAGAATGGGCTCCAGCCTCGGATCCATGTACCCGGATTGTAGAATCCCAGCGGTGGCCCCGACAGAGAACTACGAGCGACTACTGCAACGGCGTCAGCTGAAGCGGGTCATTGCGCTCGGACTGGGGGTTCTGCTGTTCGGAACCGTCGGTTTCCGGCTGATCGAGGGCTGGCCCTGGTTCGAATGCTTGTATTTCACGGTCATCTCGGTGACGACCGTTGGTTTCTCCGAGATCCACGAACCCTCACAGGCCGGCCGCCTGATCGTCATGTTGATCATCGGGGGCGGTCTGCTGACCACCGCCCTGGCCGTCAACATGCTTGGCCTGCACCTGCTCAGCAACTTCCACGCCCGAAATCGAACCAAGATGCAACGGCTCATCAACGACATTTCTCAGCACGTCATCCTGTGTGGCCATGGCCGATTGGGCCAAATCGTGCGGCGCGAGCTCGACGAGGCCGGCCGAGCCTACGTCGTCATTGATTCCGATGAGGATGCAATTGCCGAGCTTCAGGCAGAGGGCGTGCTGTGCCTGCACGGCGACGCAACCGACGAGGACCTGTTGCAGCTCGCTGGGGTCGAGCGCGCGGGCGGAGTCATTGCCGCGATTGGCAGTGATGCGGGCAATGTGTTCATCACCCTGACCACGCGCCAATACAACACCAGCTGTCCGATCGTCGCACGCGCGGAAGATCCCAGTTCGGAGCGCAAGCTCAAGCTGGTCGGCGCGACCCGTGTGGTGACCCCCTACCAGTTGGGTGGGCGGCGGCTTGCACATGCCTTTCTGCGCCCAAGCGCGGTCGAGCTCGCCGACTTGGCGCTCGGCGGTCAAAACGATCACGAAATGCTGATCGAAGAGATTGAGTTGCCGGTGGGTTCCGAACCGCGCACGACGACCCTGCGCGATCTCGATCTAGGCAAGCGATTCCGGCTGATCGCGGTTGCGGTTCGACCGACCGGAGAGGAACGTCCTCAATTCAACCCCTCTGCAGATCGCGCGCTTGCACCCGGCGATCACCTAATGTTGATGGGATTGCGGGAAGACCTCGACGCGTGCATTGCCTCGTTGACCGAGGCCCGCGGCTAGAGAATCGACTTTCCGAAGGCCGACAAAATCAGTTCGCGCGCCCGCTCGGCACTGATGTTGCGGTCGTCCAAAACCGGGTTCAACTCGACGACTTCCATCGAGAGCATCTTGCGGGAATCGGCGCAGTACTCGAGCAGCAAGTGAGCCTCGCGGAAGTTCACCCCGCCGGGTACCAAAGTGCCCGAGCCCGGAATCACCGACGGGTCACATCCATCGACATCGAAGGACAAATGGAAGCCAGCCGTTCCGTCCGTGACCGCTTCGAGAGCTTCGCGTGACACGCCTGCCATGCCTTTCTCATCGATGTCACGCATTGTGAATGTATGAATCCCGGCGTCGCGGATGATCTCGCGTTCGCCACGATCGATGTCACGGATGCCAATCAAAGCGACATTCTCTGGCTTAACTTTGGGCGAGAAGCCTTCAATGCCGGCAAGCTCTTTGTCACCACGGCCCAAGAGATGCGCCAAGGGCATGCCATGCAGGTTTCCGGATGGCGACGACTTGGGTGTGTTCATATCGCCGTGGGCGTCGAACCAAATCAGACCCAGGTCTTGCTGCTTGGCGCGCAAGTGCGACGCCACCCCTGCGACGGTACCCATCGCAATCGAGTGGTCGCCACCAATGACGAGCGGTAAATCGCCCTCGTCAAGAATGCCGCGCACACGCTCGGCAAGTTCGGTGCAGGCCGCAAGGATGATCTCGCGGAACTTCAGCGGTGAGTCGCTTTCACGTGTCTCCATTGCCGGAACCGTGACGTCTTCCTCGCGCGCGACCTTGTAGCCGAGCCGCCGCAATGCCGCACCCAAGCCCGCGATTCGCAGCGCACTCGGCCCCATATCGGTGCCGCGACGGCTTGCACCGTGGTCCATGGGCACGCCCACGATTCGAATCGATTTGTCGGTAACGGTCACGGCTTACTCTTCGGGCTGAACGCCCAGGATCTCAATGACACGCGCCTTCATTTCTTGCATGCGCGCCGCATCATCGGCTTCCAGAGTCATGCGCAACAAAGGTTCGGTATTCGACGGGCGCAGATTGACCCACCACCATCCGGGTTGATCGGGCTGACCATACGCAATGGTCACGCCATCCAACTCGTCGACTTGGCCATCGGGGAAGGAATCCTTGAGCTTCTGCAGCGCGCCCGCTTTATCGGCGACCTCGAAGTTGATCTCGCCGGTGCTGTGATAACACAGCAACTCGTCAGCAAGCTGACTGAGCGTCTTGTCGGTGCGCGACAGAATGTTCAGGACACACAGCAAGATGATCTCGCTGTTATCCGCGTACCAATTGTCGCGGAAGTAGTAGTGACCCGAAAGCTCGCCTCCAAACGGAGCGTCGTGCTCACGCATGCGTTCCTTCAGGAAGCTGTGCCCGACTCGTTCCTTGACCGGCTTGCCGCCGCCGGCGAGCACCGTCTCGGGAAGAATCCACGAGGAACGCAAATCGTAAACGATCGCACCGCCCGGCTCCTTCTTCAGAACCTCGCGCGCGACGAGCGTGGTAATGATGTCGTTGCCAAGCGCTCGCCCGGTCTCGTCGACGAAGCAGCAGCGGTCCGAATCGCCATCGAAAGCCGCGCCTAGCTCAGCCCCCGTCTCAAGCACCTTGGCCTGCAAATCGACCAAGTTGGAGTGCTTGAGCGGGTTCGCTTCGTGATTCGGGAAGGTGCCGTCCAACTCAAAGTAGAGGCCGGCGTTCTCGAGTTCAGGGATCCGCTCGACCAAGCGCGGGAAGGTGTGCGCTGCCATGCCGTTCGCTGCGTCACTCGCGATCTTCATCGGACGCGCCAAGTCTTCCCACTGGCAGACATGCTTCAGGTAGTCGGATAGCGTATCGACATGGGTGACCGAGCCAGGTTGCGCGACCGGCTTCGGGACTTCTGTCGCCGTCGCCAGCTTCTCGATTTCCTTGAGGCCGGTATCGCCGCTAATTGGAATCGCTTCCTCGCGCGTCACCTTAAAGCCGATGTACTGCGCAGGGTTGTGACTTGCGGTGACCGCCGCGCCACCGGCCGCGCCTAGGCTGCCGATTGCAAAGTAAGTCTGCGGCGTGCTTGCGAGACCGATGTTGATGACATCGATTCCAGCGTCGAGCACACCAGCGATAAAGCGCTCTTGCACCTCGATCGCCATGGTGCGCATATCGTGTCCGACCACCAGAGGCCCTTTGCCGACATAGTCTGCAAAGGCCCGCCCCACGCGGTAGGACAGGTCGAGATCAATCTGGTCCGGGTAGGTACCGCGGACGTCGTAAGCCTTGAAGACGGACATGATGTCTAGGAAAGAATCGATTGCAGAGCGCGAACCGCGTGCTCAACGTCGGCGTCGGTGATGCCGCGGTGCGTGACGAAACGCAACAAACGCGGGCCCAAAGCCAGCGCCATCACCCCGCGTTCTTCCAGTTCACTTTCGAGCATCGGCGCGTCGAGGCGCGGCTCGGTGACTTCCAGGAAGAGAATGTTGGTATCGACCGTCTCTTGCGCCATCTTGAGCCCATCCAGGCCCAGCGCGGCAACCGAGAGGCGACGACAACGGGCGTTGTCTTCCGAGATCAGCGGCAGAGTTTCTTCGAGCGCGACCAAGCCACAGGCAGCCAAATAGCCGGCTTGGCGCATGCCGCCGCCCATCCACTTGCGCACCCGGCGGGCACGCTCGATGTAACCACCGTCGCCAATCAAGATCGAGCCGACCGGGCAGGACAAGCCCTTGCACAAGGACACCGAAAGCGACTCACAAACCGCTCCATACTCGGCAAAATCGACCCCTGTCTCCGCTTGCGCATTCCACAGGCGCGCGCCGTCCATGTGGACCGGCACCCCATGGTGCGCCGACATCTCGTGGACTTCCTGCAGGTACTCCATCGGAAGAATCGAGCCCCCCGACATCAAGTGCGTTTGCTCGACGCAAACCAAACCGGTGCGCGGAAAGTGCACCGACGGCGGCCGGAAAGCGCGGTGCAGATCCGGCAAGGGATACATGCCGCGTTCGCCCTGAATCAGATGCACGTGCGCGCCAGCAATGCGAGCCAGCGAACCGCCTTCATACTTGAAGATGTGTGCGCTGGATTCGACGATCACTTCTTCGCCGGGGACAATGTGCGCGGCGACCGCGCATTGATTTCCCATGGTGCCCGAGGGCAAGAAAATCGCAGCCTCCTTGCCGAACATCGAGGCCATCGTTTCTTCCAGCAGCTGCACCGTCGGGTCGTCGCCCAGAACGTCGTCGCCGACTTGAGCAGAGGCCATGGCCTCGATCATGCGCGCGGTGGGGCGCGTGACAGTATCGGATCGAAAATCGGCGACGCGGCTCATGACAGTTTGGCGAAACACTCGCGAATGCGATCGAAGGCTCGCTCGATGTTCTCGGGCGAGTTGGCGTAGCTAAAGCGCAGATAACCCTCGCCTTCTGCGCCGAAGGCGGTGCCGGCCAAGGAGGCCACGCCGGCATCTTCCAGCAACATGTCCTGGAGCTGCTTGGCGGTGCGCCCGGTTTGCTTGATGTTGGGCATGATGTAGAAGGCCCCCACTGGCAAGTGGCAAGTCATTCCGGGCACCGAGTTGGCAAGCTCGACGATCAGCTTGCGGCGCTTGTCAAACTCGGCAAGCATCGCATCCACGGCCGACTGATCACCGGTCAGGGCTTCCATGCCCGCGCGTTGCGTGAACGCTGCGCTACAGGAGTTACTGTTGACCATCAGCTTGGCGAACTGGGCCGCCAGATCTGGCCGCATGACGCCAAAACCCAAGCGCCAACCCGTCATGGCGTAGGTCTTCGACCAGCCGTCGAGAAGGATGATGCGGTCGCGTAGCTCTGGGTCCGACATGGGGCTGAAGTGCTCGGCACCGTCGTACAGCATGCGACTGTAGATCTCGTCGGAAAGGATCCAAATGTCCGGATGCTTCTTGAGCTCGGCGCAGATTTGCTCGAGTTCGGCCTTGCCGGTGACTCCTCCAGTCGGGTTCGCCGGCGAGTTCAGCACCACCATCTTGGTCTTCGGCGTGATCCGCGAGATCACATCTTGCGGATCAAGCGCGAAAGCGTTTTCTTCGCGGATCGGGCAGCTGACTGGCACCCCCCCCACAAAGCGAATCATCGACTCGTAGATCGGGAAGCCCGGGTTCGGATAAATGACCTCATCGCCGGCATTTACCAATCCGAGAATGGCGTAGAACATCGTCGGCTTGCCGCCCGGCACAATGACGACCTCATCCGCCCCGCATTCGATGCCGCGCGTTCGGCCAACGTAATCCGCAACGACTTCACGTGCTTCCGGCAGGCCGGCGGCGGGCCCGTAGTGGGTATAGCCATCACGCAGCGCCTTGACGCCGGCCTCGACGATGTTGGCCGGTGTATCCATATCCGGCTCGCCGATTTCGAGGTGGATAATGTCTTTGCCCTTCGCTTCGAGCGCCTTGGCCTTAGCCAAGACCTCAAACGCAGTCTCGGTTCCGAGACGGCTCATACGATCGGCGAGGGTGAGGGGGGCGAGTGTACGCGTCATCGGAAAAAGGCAAGCCCGCGGGACCGAGCCCGCTCGGGGTATCCTAGGGCAGCGGCACTCGGCATGAAATTCCTCCACGCGGTTTCCCTTCCCTTCCTGGCCATTCTTGGCCTGGCTACCAGCTGTGGCGATGGTGCCAATTCTGGCAATCCCGGGCCGCAAGCAGCGACCGACGGCGCGAGCGCCGCGTTCCGTCCTGAGACAGCGCCCAACTTCCTGATCTTCTTGATCGACACACAACGTGCTGATTTCATGGGCATGTATGGCAGCGAGGCGGATACCACGCCAAACCTCGATTCCTTCGCACAGAAATCACTGGTTTTCGAACGTGCGTACGCGCCCGCTTCGAGCACCTCTCCGTCGCACGCGAGTCTCTTCACCAGCACTTACCCGCGCGTTCACGGAGTATGGAATCGCGTGCCGCGCGGCGAAGAAGAACCGATTTTCCCGGCCCTCAGTTCGTACGCGACCACGCTCGCGGAAGTTCTTGCCGAGGTTGGATACGACACCGCGGCGATTTGCGACGGCGGCAATCTGCAGGCAAGCCGTGGCTTCGACCAAGGCTTCCGTACCTGGGATTCCAAGTATCTCGGCGTCGACAATCGCGTCGACCGGGCTTTGGGTTGGCTGGATCATGAGCGCAAGCCAGACCAGCCCTTCTTCTTGTTCTTGCATACCTATCAGGTACACACGCCGTACCTGCCGCAACCGGAGCACCTCGAGAAATTTGCCGATCCGAACTATCAGGGGCCGGTGCGCCAAGCCTGGCACGACGCGCTGGCGTACTACAACGCCAACCCTGGCTTGAAAGGTGCGATTCGCAAGATTCAGGGCGAGTTCTATCGCCCGACCTTGCCGGAAAACGAAGACCAACGCCCCGAGCCGGACGACCTCGCCTTCATGAAGGCGCTTTACCAGGCGAATACCCACCAGGTCGACGCTGCCTTTGCGCGCTTGATGCGCGAACTCGAAACGCGCGGGATCACGGCGGAAAACACCTTGTTCTTGATCACTTCGGATCATGGCGAGGAATTCTGGGAGCACGGCCAATACGGCCATCATCAGATCTATGAACCCACCGCGCACATCCCTTTCATCGTGCACGGTCCGGGCGTCGCGAGCGCACGGCGTGCCGATCCAGTCGACCTGCTCGACGTCATGCCAACCATGCTGCATTGGAGCGGGCTGGAAACGGACAGCTTCCCTCCGGCCATGATGGGCCGCATCCTCGACTTCAGCACTGCCAACGCACCGGCACCGCACCCGATCATTGGCGAGACCAACTGGCCGGAACATCAGCTTTCCTGGCGCGACGAACAGCGCAAGGCGATGTTCTTCCCCGGCTCGGAACGGGCCAGTGAGGTCTATCGCTACGTCGAGGACCCGCGCGAGTCCGAGGACCGGGCGATCGCGGATGCCGCCTGGTTGGACGAAATCCTCGCCCCGCGCGCGGCCTGGGAAGCCTACGCGGCGGCCTGGCAAGAGGAGCACCAACTCTTGCCCGGCGTGCGCGATTGGAAGAGCCTCAGTTCCGCGGAACAACGCGCGCTCGTCGCGATGGGCTATGTGGGTGAAGGCGAACTCGAAGTCAAGACCGACCCAGACGAGAACGACGACGACAACGGGTAGGTTCCCAAAAGGAAACATCGACCGCTTTGCGGGAGCCCCGGCGGCACGGCACGGTCGTTGCTACCTTCTCGGCGATGCGAGCCTTCATCGCCCCCCTCCTCCTGCTCGCGGCCTGGACTCTGCCTTCCTGTGGCGAAGCCGAATACGACCTCGTCGTCTACGCCTCGCTGGACAAGGAACACTCCGAGCCGCTGATCGCGATGTTCGAAGAGCGCAGCGGTCTGAAGGTCCGCGCGCAATATGACGTCGAGCAAAACAAGACGGTTGGCTTGGTCAATCGCCTGCGGGCTGAGAAAGACTCGCCCTATGCAGACGTCTTCTGGAACAACGAGATCGCGCACACGATTCGCCTGAAGAACGAGGGTCTGACCCAACCCAGCGAATCGGAGGTCACGCGCAGGATCCCGGCCGAGTTTCGCGATGCCGAAGGTCACTGGGTCGGCTTCGCTGCGCGCGCGCGGGTGATCATGTATGACCCAAGCCTGCTTGAGAAATCGGGCAGTCAGCTTCCGCCCAACATCCTGGCCATGACCGAGGCCGCCTTTGCCCCACACGGCGGCATGGCGCGCCCGCTGACCGGAACGACCCTCAGCCATTTCGCGGTGCTCTGCGGGCAACTTGGCCGCGAGCAAGTCCTAGCTTGGCTCGAAGCGTCAAGAGACTCCGGAATCGCTCTCACCAACGGCAATGCCACGGTGATGAAGCGGGTGTGCCAAGGCGACTTCCCGTGGTGTCTGACCGATACCGATGACGCCGCAGCCGCAGTCGCGAACGGTTACCCGGTCAAGATCGTCTACCCGGATCAAACCGCGGAGTTGGGTGGCACGCTTTTGATCCCGAATACGCTGTGCATGATGAAAGACGCGCCGCACCCCGAAGCCGCGCAACAGTTCATCGACTTTCTGATTTCTCCCGAAGTCGAGGAGTATCTGGCGAACAGCCGTTCGAAACAGATCCCTTTGCACCCGGACTCGAAGGCTCCGGAAGGCCTGCCGATGCCCTACCGTGACTACGCGGTACTCGCCGTGGATTGGGAAGCCGCGGCCGCCGAGCTCGACGCCGTGCTGCCTGAGTTCCAGCGCATCTTCACGCAATAGAGCGCATGTTGTCTTTGCGTCGCCCCGGAAACTGGCAAGGCCTTGCGGCTGTGCTTGGCCTGGCCCTTGTGCTCGGGCCGCTGGGGCCCCTGCTGTGGGCGGTGCTTCAGGGCGGCGCCTTCACGGAACTTGGGGAAGCGCGGGTTGCCTTGGTGTTCTGGCGCAGCGTTTGGATGGCGGCTTTGTCGGCAAGCCTGTCCGTCTTGGTCGGCGTGCCTCTCGCGATCTTGTCGCAACGCACCAAGATCTATGGGGCGGAAGTCGTCGCCTTGCTCACGCCCTTGACCCTGTTGCTTCCACCCCTGTTGATCGCGCAGGGCTGGAATGGATTGACCGGCTGGGACGGATTGTGGGCCAGCGTGTTCACCTTGGGCATGTGCTTTGCCCCGCTGCCGGCATTGCTTGCTGCACGCGCGCTCGCGCAGCAATCCGCCACCTCGCATGAAAGTGCTTGGATGATGGGCGGACGCCGCATGGCGCTGCGCGAGATGCTGCGCGTAGCGCGCCCGGCCGCGATCCTCGGCGGCACGCTCGCCTTCCTTTTTTCGGTCACCGATTTCGCGGTGCCGGATTACATGGCAGCGCTGGGCGAAACTTTCGGCGTCTATCCAGGCCACGTCTACAACCACTTCCGCGACACCGATTATTGGGCTGGCGCGCGCGCTGCCGCCCCTTTGGTTCTCTTGTGTGCGGCCGTGCTCTACCTCGGACTTTGGGCGCGCGATCGCTGGGCAGGCGAACAAGTCGGACAGGGTCGCCCCGCAGAGACGATGCCCCTGGCCGGTTGGCAATGGCCCGCGACGCTGTTGGCTTGGGGGCTGCTTGGCTGTGTGCTCTTACTTCCGCTCGCTCGCATCGTGTACGAGCTCGGTGTCGCAGGGCCTGAAGCTGCCGGAACTTGGGGTTCGCGCGCGGGTGAATCCGTGCAAGCCGCGGTCGAGCGCGGCCGCGAAGACATCGGTCGCTCGCTGCGCACCGGCGTCCTCGCAGGTTTGATCGCGCTGGTGCTCGCCCCGTTCTTGGCGCATGCTTTGGTGCGTCGCACCGGCCGCAGCGCGCGCCTCCTAACGACTCTGGTTGCTTTGCCTTTGCTCGCGCCAGGGGTCGGCTACGGCATGGGAGCCATCGCATTCGCCAACCGGCCAGGATGGACGGAGTTCTATCAGGGCAACCTGCTCGTCGTCTTGGTGTTTGCCGGGCGCTTCTTGCCGATCGCCGTCTTTCTGCTGGCAGAGCGCTTTCGCAGCGTGCCGCGTAGCCGCGATGAAGCCGCTGCAGTTTCTGGATTGCTCTATCCACAACGCCTCTGGCAGGTCTACCTCGCTCCGCAGCGCGCGGCTTGGCTGCTCGCAGGTGGTCTGGTCCTGGTTTTTGCGGTCCGCGAACTGGACTTGGCCATCTTACTTCCCGGTGCGAATCAAAGTGCGGCGGTGCGTTACTTCAATGCATTGCACTTTGCCCGCGATGGATTCGTCGCGGCATTCGGCTTGCTGATCGCGGCCATCCTGTTCCTTCCGGTCATGCTGCATGCAGCCTGGAATTCCCTGCGCCAACGCAATGACTGAACCACTTCTTTCCGTGCGCGCATTGCGTTGCCGATTTGCCGAGCGCACGGTGCTCGATGGAATCCAATTTGATTTGGCGGCCGGCCAACGGCTTTCGATTGCTGGTCGTTCGGGGCGCGGCAAGTCGACCTTGCTGCGCTTGATCGCAGGCTTGCAAGACGCCGCAGCGGGCGAGATTCAGATCGCTGGCCAGATTGCCATGCAAGCAGGGAAACAACTGCTTGCACCTTGGGACCGCCACCTGCAGTTGGTTTTCCAAGATCTCGGACTGTGGCCGACGCGCACTGTGCAGCAACATTTGCGGGACGCGCTTCGCGCTCAGGGCGTGCGAGGCGCGCGAGCCAAACAACGCGCGACGGAAGTACTGCAAGCGCTCGACCTCAGCGCACTTGCTGCCCGCCGCCCTGGCCGACTCAGCGGCGGCGAGGCTCGCCGGGTCGCACTGGCTCGCGCGCTCGCTTGCCAACCGAAGCTCTTGCTGCTCGACGAACCTTTCGCCAGCCTCGACGCTGAAAGCCGCGACGACGGATTCCGCTTCCTGGAAAGCGTTTTGGAGTTGAGCCAAGCCGCTGTCATCCTGGTCACGCACGACCCCGAAGAAGCCGCCCGTTTGGGTGGAATGCACATGCAACTCGACGCAGAAGGTCATTTGGTATGAGAGCTTTTCCCGCATTGATCGCCGTCCTGGCCGCAGCACTCGGCGTTTGGGTGCTGGTCAGTCTGGTCCGCCCTCCCGCGGAAATCGAAGTCCGCGGGCAGATGACCTCGCAAGATTGCGCCGAGTGCCATCCGGCCGTTTTTGCGGAGTGGCAAGACTCGCACCACGCCTTTGCCTATGACAATCCCGAGGTGCGCAAGCTCTCCAACGACTTTCGCAATGAAGAGTGCCTGGCGTGCCACACCCCCCGCCCGGTGCTCGACTTTGAACCGGGCGAACGGGTGCTGGCTCGCGCCTCGGACCGCGGCAACGGCGTCGATTGTTTGAGCTGCCACCAAGGGCCGAATGGCGGCATGGCGAGCGGCACGCTACGGCCCAGTTCGAGCGCGCCCTGCCAGCCCTACCACGAGGCGCGCATGACTTCGGTGCAACACTGCGCTTCGTGTCACAACCAGCACAAGACGGTCGATCAATGGCACGCGGCACCCGAACACTTGAAGGGAGAGAATTGCCTGGATTGCCATATGACCGAAACCTTCCGCGAAGGCGGACGGCGCGGACGGCACCACGGATTCCCCGCCGGTCACGATAAGGATGCCCTGATGAAGGCGGTGCGCGTCGCAAGCGGAACCGATGCATTGGGCCCTTGGGTTTCGGTCGAAAACTATGGCGCGGCTCATAACTTCCCGACCGATGAACGCTCACGCGCCGCCGACGTGCAAGTGCGCTGGCAGGACAGCAATGGCGTGTGGGGCGAATGGCAACATGTATGGCGTTTTCGCGATCCCTATCGAGACGAAGTCGATCTGATCAACACGCAACTCCCTTCGGGGGAAACCTGGCGCGAAAACCTGCCCGTGCCGGAAGGGATGCAAAAGGGAGAAGCACGCCTGCTCTATCGCACCCAGCCCTATTTGCCCGATGAAGAATCGGTTGAACTCGGGCGCGTGGAGCTGATGCCATGAGATCGCGTTTCCTCGTACTGATCTTCTGCGCCGGGCTTGGACTCGGCTGCAGCAATGAAGCCGACCCGCACGCGGCTGGCCCGACTTATCCCGCGTTTGAAGCGGCACCGAAGCTCGCGCAAGCCTTGACTCGCACTGCCGAACAGGCGTTGCCCGATGTCGATACGGCGACTCAAGAAGAGGTGGCCGAGCTCTTAGAAGCCGCCGCGCTTGGAGGGCGGCTGGGACATAGCGCGACCGGTCAGTTGAACGACATGGACGGCAAACTGCGCACCGCCGCGCTGTTGGCCATCGTCGAAGACTTGCATGCCGAAGTCGGCGCGCGACGCAGCGCCTACGCGTGGTTGCGCGATTCCGGCACCCCCGGCTTGGTTCCACGCCTCACGCTTCGACTGAAGTATGAAAAAGACCTTTGGTCCGCCGTCTGCTTGGGCGACACGCTGTTGCGCCACGGCAACGGTTCAGGGCTCGATGCGGTCGCCGGCGTTCTCGAACGCGAGGCCCAAGATGCTGCCGAGGAATCGGCGCGCAGCTACGCAGCCACCGTCATCCCGCAGCTCCCTGCTGCGGAAGGATGGAATGCAGGGGCCGATTTCGCTGCCGACTGGCAGCACTTGAGCGAGGTGCGCGGACTTTGGGCTCGGGAGCGTCGGCTCAGCCCAAGCGAAGAACAAATCGAAGTCTTCCACCCGGAAGTCGAAGCGGAAATCCTGCGTATGGCAACGCGCTTGGCAAGCCAGCCGCTGCGCCCCGTCGATGATGCTCGCTTTGTGCTGACTCGCCAGCGAGGCGCAGTGATCCCTCTGCTCTTCGAACTCGCCCACGATGAAGATCGCTACGTCCGCGAACACGCCTTGCAAACGCTGTCGTGGATGGGTCCCCCGGTGTATGCCTGGTGCCAAGCGCGGGCCTTCGATTATCTCGCGAATGTCTCTCCATTCCTCGGCGAAGCATCCATGCGGGCACGTGCACTCGAAGCACTCGGTGCCGGTCGCATGGCGATTGCGATGCCCGACTTGATCCATTGGTTGGAACATGGCCGGCGCGAAGAAGCTGCATCGGCCGCTGATGCTCTGCTGCGTTGCGCCGACCCAAGCATCTTGCCGCAACTTCAACAGTGGTTGGCGGAGGGAACCCCGCCCGGTCTGCCGGCTGAAGGCGCTTTCAGTTTGTACACGCTGTGGTTTGCGCTCGAGCCCGAACTCGAAGCGGAGTACCCGATCGAGGTCTTTGAGGGTCTACCGGAAGGCGAGCGCAAGCGCCGCGAGCGTTGGGCCTCGGAGCGACTTGTCAAAAAGACGGTCGATTCCGCGCAACAGGACTAGCTCACGGGTTGCAGCAGGCCGGCGCTCGATTTCAGCAGCGCGAAGGTCAGAAACAGCAAGGCGAGCAAACGCACGAACTCAAGCGGGCGGTGCACCACCACCACACGCGCCGAGCGGTCCCACGGCGTGATGCCGCGGCCCGTGAGTTGATAGAGCCCGAACAGCATTGCGAAGAGGTGGGCATATGGCAGGCCCAAGCCCATACCGCGCACAGCAACGTCGAAGGAACGGCGCAAGGAGGTGAGCAGACTCAAACGCTTGCCATGAGGATCTCTGAGCTCGATCCGCATCAACCATTTGCCCGGGGTCTGCCCGACAAAATGAATGAGCAGTCCTTCCACGAATGCCCAGGCGAGATACATGCCGACCAGCAAGGCAAGCAGGTTCATTTCCGGGCCAAAAATCTCTGGCCCCAGCGCTTGCACCACCAGGAACTGGAAGATCAAGAAGTCGAGTTGCCGCGCCAGGAATCGATGAAACGGATTCGGGAGCGAAGGGTGCAAAGTCGCCGCTGGCCGCTGCACAAACTCGGGTGCCGGCGGCGGAGGCTCAAAGCGATGTCTGGCTTGATCGAGCACCGCAAGGTCGCCGGCCGGAGTCCAAGCTTCGAGGCCCTCGGTCCACAGCAGGGTTTGCGCAGTGATCCTGCCGCTCTGAATGCGCTGAAACAGCTCTTCCTGTTCGATTGGGCCACACTGCTTGCCCTGCGCGTCGGTGAAATACCAGATTTCCTGGCTCATGCCGGCGCTCCGCGCGCAGCGCGCTGCGCTGCGGCATACATCTCGGGCTCGTATCCGATCACCATGACCTTGCCGAACCGTAGGGCAGGAGCGCGCAAGGTTCCATGCGGACCAAGCATCTTCTTCTCCAATTCCACGCGTTGATCGGCATCGTGCGGATCGTAAGCCGCCCAAGACTTGCCCCGCGCGACGTACACCTGGGAGCAGGTACGCACCAACTCCCAGGCTTGAGCCGCGTCAAAGCGTTGCTTGCGGGCATCGACTTGCTCTTGCGGCACGATGCCTTGCTCGTGAAGCCAGGCCTCCGACTTCGCGCAGGAGGCACAATTCTTCCGATGCAGATACCAGTCGAGGCCGCCGCTCATCATGCCGATTCTAGCCGACGACCGCCGCGCGCCCTACCAATCCAGTCCGTGACGATGATTGCCAAGTCGTACAACCCACTGCAGGGCGACCACCCAATCGGCCGGTGAGTAAGGCGTGGGGTCGAAGTGGGCCAACGCAAAGCGCAAGCGCTGCGTTTCGGAAGGAGACCAACTTGCGTAAACCGCCACCTGTCGGCCAGCTTGCCGACCGCTCAGCCAATCGCCTCCGTTCTGCTTGTCGGGCCGTTCCCACCAGGAAGCTTGTGTTCCTAGGCTCCAGTTCCCGGTGAGACCGTGCTCCAGGAAGCCAGAAAACCCAACTCCGTCGGCACTCTTGATCGAGTCAGTTGCCTCATCGACGAGGTCACGGTCGTGAAAGTACATTTCAAGACCCGCGGTTTGCGTGTGTCCATGGTGGCCGTCGCCAACGCGCACCAAGAAATCCAGACTGAGAGTGTTCTGCCCCAAAGCAAATTGCTCGAGAGTACCTCCGTCATCGTGTTCCTCCAGCAAACCGCTCTCGGTCAAGAAGGCGGACACCCCCCACTGGAAGGACAAGTCATCGCCATGCTCGTGGAGCCCGGCGATGCGCCCGGTCCAAGCAAAGTCGGACAACTCGCGGTCACCGACACTGCCAGAGGCAAAGCCGTGGCCGTGGTCGTGGTCGTGACCCTCATGCGGGCCTTGAAAATCCAAGACCGGGTGTGAATGACCCTCGAAACTGCTCGCAAGGCCAAGCGACCAGCGAAGATGGAAATCGTCTTCGTCGTAACGCTGATGCAGCTCGAGGCCATTGACGATCAAGCTGCCGCCGAAGGCCGCTTGCCGCGCACCATCTTCAAAGGGAAACGGACGCTCGTGTACATGCAAGCCATTCCACTTGCCGAGGTCGGCGAGATAGCGACCGGCGCGCACGGAGAACTTGCTCGGGAGCTCATCCAGCCAAATCGCCGCTTCCAGCAACTCAAACTCGAACTCGTTGCCACCCTCGTCGCCAAAACCGGCGACCAGATAGGCCCATCCGAGATCATCAATCTCACCGGAAAGATCGAACTCGGCACCGCGCAAGACAACCCGGTTGTAGGAGTCGCCACGCGCTTCGTCTCCCGAGTCGGCGAAGATCGCGAAGCCATCCAGCACGACGCCCATGGCAAGGCCTTCCACCTCGCCCGCGTGAGGCCCGTGGTCATGCTCGGTGCCGTGCTGTTGCTCAGCGTGTCGATGGGGTTCTTGAGCCACCGCATTCGCGGCCCCAAGCAAAGGAATGAGTGCGCACGCGCTCAGGCGTCGCAAGTAAGTTGCGTTCATCGGTCCAGGATTCTGAGTAACGGAAAGTCTTCTTGGTCGGCCTATTCGGCCAAACCACGCCACGCGCACAGACGGCGCTGGCCATGCGCTTCGGAGCGCAGAAAACGAACGATTAACTCAGGGGCGGCGGACCGCGGCTGGGCGGCAACGCGCTGCCCAAACGGGACCAGTAGACGGCTGCGACGGGCCGTACCGCCAACTCGGTTGGCAATCGCAACACGGCATCGGCGGGCGTCGCCCGTGCGCTGCTCGTCTGCGGCGTGAAACACACCGGGCAGAAATGCGAATCGCCGCCATGATGCAAGTCGGCAAGCTGCGGTCCTTCGGCATCCGCGTTCGCAACTTCCGACTGCTGACCCTGCTCGTGAGCGTGCAAACAGGCGTCGCCACCCGCGTGCTGCGCATGTTCCAGCAGGTGCACGCCTTCATGCAGGGCTCCTAACAAAGTCAGGAACACCAACACGAGCGCGGACAGCCGATGCATCATTTCCGCCTATGGTAGCAAGCCGCCAGGAATTCCAGACCGGATGCAACGAACTTCACGAGCGTCGACCTAGACTCAGGCCGTGCAAATCGTGCTCCTTGCAAGCGGCTCCACCGGCAACTGCGCTTTGGTCGAGGCCGGCCGAGGCGATGACCGGGTGGTCGTCGCGCTGGACTGCGGAATCGCGCAAAGGACCGGGCGCGATCTGTCCGCCGATGCTGGCCTCAGCCTGACCTCGGTCGACGCCGTCTTGCTGACCCACGCGCATGCCGATCACAGCGCGAATGTGGTCGCGGTTGCGGCACGAGCCAAAGCCCCGTTGTTTGCCCACCCCGATGTGCTTGACCAGCGGCCACAGCTACGCGCCAGCGAGTTCGCGCGCCGCCAGGTCGAACTGCGCCCTTACGCGGCTGATCAGCCCTTCCAAGTCGGGCCGCTCAAGATCACTCCGATCCGATTGCCACACGATGCCGAGCCCACCCACGGCTTTGTCTTCGAGACCGAGGACGGGCAGCGTGCCGCCTATTTTTCGGATCTCGGCCGCCCGGAAGTCCTCATGAATGGCGTGCTCGAGGGCATCGAGAGCCTAGTACTTGAGTTCAACTACGACCCCGAAATGCTGATGAACGGCCCCTATCCGCCGCAACTCAAGGCACGCATTTCCGGCGGGCTCGGACACCTGTCCAATGCCGAATCGGCGTCGATTCTGCGCATGGCTTGCCCCGCCAGCTTGCGCCAACTCACGCTCGCGCATCTATCGCAGCACAACAATCGCCCGAAGCTGGCCGGGGCCGCCGCCCGCGTAGCACTCGACGCCGCCGGGCGCAGCGATCTGGAACCGAGAATCGCGCCGCCGCGGGGCGTCGTGTACGCCGGGCCATCGGCCCGACCCGTGCGCAGCTAAGAC
>JBDQJC010000018.1:0-50443 GCA_040264055.1 Planctomycetota bacterium | reverse complement strand
TCCAAACTAGGCGGACGCTTCCTTCCCTTCAACTGCCTCGTGCTTTTCTGCGGCCTTGCCCATGAGATAGGCGCGAACCTTTCCGGTCAGGATGTCACTTGCCACATCGTCCAGACGGCCCTGTTCCTTGTAGACCTTCTCGACGGTTTTCACATCCACGCCATGGTGGCGGCTGATGGAACGCAGAGCTTGAGTCATTTCGTTCTTCGTGACCCGGATGTTCTCCTGCTGTGCGATGCGGCGAATCAGGAAGTAGGTCTTCAGGCGCTGATCGGCAGCCGCAGCAAAGTTTTCCCGGTTCTTTTCTGCTTCGGCGCGCACTTCTTCCTCATTGGCGCCTTCTTGCACGGCCTTCTGGATCTGCTGCTCCATGTTGTGCTCGGTCTCTTCGATGACCATGTTCTCTGCAAGCTGGAAGGGGCGCTTATCGAGAATCTGCTGCAGCATCGCGTCGGCTTGGCGGTTGCGTTCGGCGCGTTCGGCTTCGGCGACCATGCGTTCCTTGAGCTTGCTGCCCAATTCTTCGACTTCGAGTTCCGCTTCGACGGCGATCTCTTCGTCGGTCGCAGCGCGCGGCTTGATGACCTTCTTGATCGTCAAAGTGACGGTGCCGGTTTCGCCAACCCAATCTTCATTGGAGAAGCCCGATTCGAAGGTGCAAGCCAGCTCGATCTCGTCGCCAACTTTGGCGCCTTCCATCTTGGAGGCCCACTCTTCCTCTTCGACGCCGTACAACGGGGCGTCGAGACCAAGTCGGATGTCTTGGGCGTCCGGGCCGTCTTCGCCATCTTTGCGGTAGACCAAGTCCATCTCGACGGCGTGCTCGGAGTCAAGCCCCTGGCCTTCATCCGCATCGTCGAAGCGCGGCGAACGCCCTTTGATGTCATTCAATGCCGCTTGGACCTGTTCCGCTTCAATAACTACCGGCTCGGGCACGACATTGAGTTCGTCCCATTCTGGTAGCTCGACCAAAGGTGCGGTTTCGATTTCGACATCAAACTCCAGGTCGGTTTCTTCGTCGACCTCGAACTTGTCCATGTCGAAATTGACGACACGAAGCGGGGTCAATCCGGCCTGGGCGACGGCGTCGCGCACCACGTGCTCAAACATGTGCTGCTTGGCGTCGTCTTGCACTTGGTCGCCGAGCAGGGTTCGCAAAACCTCGGTCGGGATCTTGCCCTTGCGGAAGCCGGGAATCGAGATGGATTTGCCGGCGTCGACGTAGGTGTGGTCGAACTCCTCGACGATGCGAGCTGCCGGTACTTTGACCGTCAACTTGTGATGACAAGGGCCGATTTCCTCGGCAGAGACTTCGATCGGTGAGTGGGAATGCGCCACAGTGCAGGGAAACTAAGTTTCAGCCCAGTGCCGGAGACCGGTCCTGGGGAAAGGTCGAAGATTCTCCCCTCGCGGCACGGGCGCGTCCAGCCTATAACCGGGGCAGAATGGCATCGAAGCCGACGTCTCCTTGGCTATCTGGCCTCCTGATCCTGATTGTGATCAGTTTGGTGCTGGGCGCGTTGTGGGTCAGTCGGCCCGCGCCGCCGATCCCGCTCGCTGCCGCGCCGGCCGCCGCCCCGGTTCATTTGAGGACTGTTTCGGTGACAACTCGCCCGGAGAGCATCCGTGCTTTTGGCGAGACTCATCCAGTCAGGCGCGTGGTTGTCGCCGCGGAACAAAGCGGATTGGTGGCCTGGCGGGCGCCTGAACTCGAGTTGGGCGGCGAAGTGGTCGCGGGTCAGCCGCTCATTCGATTGGAAGCCGGGCGCTTGGAGCAAAGCCGAGCACTCGCCGAAGCCGCTCAGATAGCGGCTCTGGCTCAGGTGGAAGTGTCAGAGCGTGAGCGAATGGCCGCCCAAGCCGAGCGCAACGCTGCCCGTGAAGCGGAGCCACTGGCCCGTCGCGAGGCCGAACGTCAGCGAGCCTTATCCGAGAGTGGCGATGTGCCGGATTCCTTGCGCGATCAAGCCGAGCGCGCCTGGGTGGAAGCCCGCGGCCGGGTGCGTGTGGCGGAAGCCCGAGTGGCTTCCGCGGTTGCCGGAGTTCAGCTAGCTCAGGCGGCTGTGGGACAAGCGCAGCAGGGCTTGCGACAAGCAGAAGACGAGCTTGCCCGCATCGAGATTCGTGCCCCGTTTGACGCAGAGGTCGTGGAAGCGCACGCCGAGGTAGGCGCTTGGTTAGCGCCGGGGCTTCCAGTGGCCGAGCTGCTCGACCGTAGTCAGCTGCGCATCCGAATCGCCCTGCCAAGTGGCGAAGCGGCGCGGTTGGCAGGTGACGAGCAAGTCCAATTGAGTTTCCCGGGCTTTCTGCTCGAAGACGGCACGCAGCGCCAAGGCAGCGCCCGAGTCGCCAAGCTGGCTGCTCAGGCGAATCGTCTGAGCCGCTCGCGGAGCCTTGAGTTGCTGTTTGAGAACGCGGACCGCAGTTTGCCAGTCGGTGCTTTCGTCGAAGCGGCCATTTCGTTAGGGGAGCGCGAAGCGATCTGGGTGCGACCCTCGGAGTTCCGGCTCGACCCGGAGGGGCCCCGCGCGGTGGTCGTGCAGGCAGGCCGCGCGGAACTTCGTCTGCTGCGTCTGGGGCCGGTCCTCGTCGATCCGGATGGGGCGACTTGGCACCCGGTGTTGCACGGCTTAAGCGCGGGCGAATCGATCGCGATCGATAACTTGGACTCGCCCGTGCATGGTGGGCCAGTCTTGGTCTTGGATGACGCCGAGTCGCTCGCGCAGCAATGAACGCATTGCTGCGTTTTTCGGTGAAGAATCCGGTTGGCGTCAACCTGATCTTCCTGGCGCTGCTCTTGGTGGGATGGATCCAGCTCGGCACGCTACCCCGCGAGGTGTTTCCCGAGTTCGCGAAGGACACGGTCGAGATGACGGTGATCTATCCGAATGCATCACCAGACGAGATCGCCCGCCTCTGTGTGATCCCTTTGGAAGAGGCTGCCGACAGCGTGCAAGGAGCCGCAGAAATCAGCTCGATTTCGAATCAAGCATCGGCGCGCATCTTCATCCGCTTGCACCCGGGAACTGAGGTTCAGCCATTCCTTGACGAGCTGCGGCAAGAAGTCGATCAGATCGAAGATTGGCCGGAAGACGCGGAAGATCCGCGCATCTTCGAACAGAAGGTTCAGTTTCCGGTCATCACGGTCAGCCTATTCGGCAACCTTGACGAGGCGGACACGCGTGAGATTGCCGAAGACTTGCGCGACCGTTTCAAGTCGGTGCGCAACGTTTCTTCGGTCACTCTGTTAGGGCTACGCGAGCCTGAGATCCGAGTCGAGATCCAACAGCAAGCCCTGGAGCGTTTTGGGGTTTCGCTGCAAGAGGTCGCCAGTGTCCTGGGCACACAGGTGCTCGACCTGCCAGGGGGCAGCTTGGAAACCGATGCGGGTGAGACGGTTCTGCGGGTCCTCGGCGAAGAAACGCAGCCGGAAGCCATTGCGGCGCGCGTAGTCCGTGGCAGCCCCGATGGCTCGCTGGTTCGCATCGGTGATCTCGCGGTGGTGCGGCGCGGTTTTGAACGAGCACTGACGGCCAGCCGCTACAACGGTTACGAGACGGTTGCCTTGCAGATCGCCAAAGATCCGCAAGGGGATGTGATTGACATCGTGGATGCGGTGCGCGCGATCTCCGAGGAAGTGCGCCCCAGCTTGCCGGAAGGGCTTTCCATTGGCCTCTCAAGCGACTTCTCGGTCTACGTAAAGAATCGTCTGAGCACTCTGCTGCAGTCCGGCTTCTTTGGCTTGGCCTTGGTGCTGCTGGTCTTGTGGGTTTTTCTCGACGCGCGGACCGCCTTGATGACTGCGGTTGGCATTCCTGTTGCCGTGATGGGGGGCGTGATCGCGATGTCCTTTCTTGGGATCACGATGAACATGCTGTCCATGTTCGCCTTCATCCTGGTGTTGGGGCTCGTCGTGGACGATGCGATTGTCGTCGTGGAGAACTGTTTCCGTTACGTGGAACGCGGCATGAAGCCGGCCGATGCGGCCATGGTCGGAGCTCGAGAAGTGGCCTGGCCCGTGGTCACGACGGTTGCGACCACCGTGGCCGCGTTCAGCGCGATTCTGCTCATTGAAGGCGAGCTTGGCGAGTGGATGAAGCCGGTCCCGTGGGTCGCCAGCTTGACGCTGTTGGCTTCCTTGATCGAAGCCCTGATCATTCTTCCCTCGCACTTTGCCGAGTGGATCAAGGACGACCTCGTGGCAAGCCCGAGCGCAGCAGAGACAGACTCTGGCGCCCTTCACCAGAGACGCCGCTGGTATGACGGCTTGCAGCGCTTTTACGAATTCAGCCTCGCCGTGGCGCTGCGCCACCGCTACCCGGCTTTGATGGCGGCGACCGGGGCATTGTTGATCGCGGGCGTTCTCTTCCAACTCGGTCATCTGAAGTTTGTCTTATTGCCAAAGTTTGAAGCCAAGCTGTTTATGGTCAATGTGGAGACGCCGATCAGCAATAGTCTGGAGCAGACTTTCGACACGATGCGGCACTTTGAAGATCGCGTCAACGAGATGCCGAGCTACGAGCTCGAGAGTTTTGTTTCGCTTGCTGGAGCAAACTACAGCGACGCACAAAATTATCGCGTGGGAACCAACCTCGGCCAGGTCTTCGTCGAACTCTCGGAGGGCGGCGAGCGCACGCGCAGTACGGAAGAGATCCAAGCGGCATTGCGTGAGTCCTTCGGCAATCCCCAAGGCGTCAGCCGCGTGGACTTCATTGCGCCCCAGGCTGGCCCACAAGGCAAACCGATCGAGATGTGGATCTCGGGGCGCGACCCCGAAGCCTTGCGTCAGCTCAGCGCAGAAGTTCAAAACTACCTGACTGGTTTTGCAGGCGTGCGCGATGTGCGTGATGATTTGCTTCCGGGAGCGCGCGAAATTCGCTTCACCTTGACGGATGAGGGGCGCATGCAGGGCTTCTCGGAAGCCTCGCTCGCGCGGCAAGTCTTGGGCGCCTTCTATGGCGACCGCGCGAGCATCCTGCGGCTGGATGGCGATCCCGCCAATCTGCTGGTGCGTCTGCCCGAAGCGGCGCGACTGGATTTTTCTGCGTTACGCACCATGCGGATCAAGTCTCCGGCTGGCGAATGGGTGGCGCTGCGACGCGTTGCCAAGTTGAGCGATGCAAGCGGGCTCGCCCAAGTGACGCGTCGCGATCGCCAGCGCTCGGTCACTCTGACGGCCGACGTGACAACAGAAGGAAACGCTCGCGAGATCATGAATCAAGTCGTGGCGCGATTTGCCGATGTCCAGCAGCGTTTTCCGGGGACCACCATCGCGTATGGCGGCGATCAGGAGGCGACGCGCGAGTCCATGGAATCGCTGGTGCGCGCGATGTCCTTGTCATTCCTACTGATCTACTTCCTGCTTGCCTTCCTGTTCCGGAGTTACTTGCAACCGATTGTGGTGCTCGCTTCGGTCCCGTTTGGCGCGCTGGGGGTGTTCTACGGTTTTGCGTTGATTGGCGAGCCGCTGTCCTTCATGACCATGCTTGGCGTGCTGGCCTTGTCGGGGGTTGCCGTCAACGATGCGTTGGTCCTCGTCGACTTCGTCAACCAACATCGGCGCGAAGGTCACGACTTGGTGGAATCCGTCAAGCGTGCCGGTGCGGTTCGCATGCGACCGGTCATCATCACTTCGTTGACGACAATTGGCGGGCTCGCGCCTTTGGCCTTCTTCGCCAGTGGACAAGCGCGTTTCTTGTCGCCGATGGCGATGGCCTTGGTCTTCGGCATGGTCTCGGCCACCTTGATGACGCTCATCTTGGTGCCGGTGGGCTGCCTGGTTCTTGAAGACATCAAGAACCTCGGGCGGCGCTTGCGCGGCTTTACTCGTCGCCGCTCGGTGTCGGCGGAGTGAATACGAAGAGCTCGTCGGCGATCGGCGCCACGGTCCAGGCAAGGTAGCGGATCTTCAGCGAACCCAAGGGGCGATGGGCATCCGGGCTCGTGGCTTCTCGCAAGATTTCAAGCTCAATGGGAAGAGCCGTATCGCGGTCCAGGGTGATGCGAATTTCTTGCGGCAAGAAGCCACTTCCAAGTCGCTGTGCTTCGACCTGCATACTCGGAAGGGCGGTTCCCACCAGAACGACATAGCGCTTCTCTGAAGCAAGCAGCTCTTGGTACTCGGCGTGATCGGTACACATGCGCAGCAATGCGATCGGATCCAAGTCGCAGGGTGCGGCGCCCACCGAACGACCTGATTCACTGGCCTTGCGCGCGCCATCCAGGGGCAGCTTCAGAATGATCGGTTGTGAGCCATCCGGGAAGGAGGTGCGTACCCAGCGGTTCTTTCCGTCACCGACTTGCAGGTCGCGCACGATTTGAGTGGGGACCCGACCGGCCTGCTCGCGGTCTAAGAAGCTGGTGTCCGCTTCCATGCGGAACAAGGCATCGCTGCGGTACTGGATCGAGCCGCGTCGCTCAAGACGGAGGTCCATCTTGGGCTCCACATCCGCTTGGGAGCGAAAGTCCAGCCACATGCGGAAGCGGGCCTGCACATCTTTGCTTTCGAGTTGCTCGAAGCAACGCTCAAGCCATGCCGACGGCGAACTCGGTGCGCGCGTTCCACAGCTGACGCAGAGGAGCGAGCCGGCAATCCATGCAAGCCACGCGGTGCGGCGCGCGATCATGGAGTGCCGAAGAGGCGGTCGAAGGGCTCTTTGTCGAGCAGATCTGAGAACTCGGGAAGGTCGCGGTAAGGCGCGAGTTCGGAGGGCGACATCCGGCTGCGAGCCAGCCATTCGCCCGCTTCGCGTTCCTTCCGCGCCCCTGCTGCCGCGCGCGCTGCGAATAGCCAGTCGGAGGCTTGCAGTCGACCTCGGCTGACCTCAGCGAGGCGGATCGCATCTTCGTAGGTGCGGAAACCATCGCGAAACTCTGACAACCTGACCTGCATTTCGCCCAAGGACAAGTGTGCGCGCCAGTCGTTCTTATTGCGTTTGACCTGCTCTTCGGGAGCATCAAGCAAGAAGCGAGCCCCGGCTTTGTCATCGAGACGGTGCAGGGTCCACGCGGCTTCGTCGGCCATCGGATCGCCGTCTTTGGCTCGGAGCAAGACTCCCAGTTTGCGTTTGGCGTCGCGCCATTTCAGCTCACGCGCGCCATGTTCGGCAACGGCTAAGCCTTGCAGTCGCAGCTTGAGTGGGCGATTGCGGTCAAGGATAAACTCGAGGACGAAGTCTTCGACGGCTTCGTCCGGATGCTGCTGTAGATACTGGAACAGCGCTTCGGTTTCCTTGGGCTCGCGCAGTTCATACCAGGTCGCGGGCAGGCTGAACTCGGTTGGCAGCGGACGCAGTTGCAGTTCGCTGAGCACTTCAATTCGCTTGTCGGTACTGAGTCGGGAGACCTCGACTTGAGCCAACCATGCTTGGCAATCCGCAGGCTTGCCGACTTTGAGCAAAGCGAGCAGGGAAGCGTCGCGCAATTCTGCGTCGCGCGCCTGCAGGCTGGCCTCGAGAGCGCGCACACTGCGGAGGCCGCCTTTGCGACCAAGAAAGCCGATCGCACGCAAGCGTGCGGCGGGTGGGAGTTGCAGGAGGTGCTGCGCCAAGCGATCGGCGCCGGCAGTATTCGCGGTGGCGCCGAGCAGGGAAACCAAGGCGTCTACCTGAGCGGCATCGACTTTCTCGGCCTGCAATGCGAGCTGCAAGCTCGCCAAGATGGGCCCCTGAATTTCTGGAGCGAATTCCGTCAGAGCCTCGCGTCGTTCTTCGCTGGGACCGGCCAAGTAGGCATCACGGCCCTCTTTCCAGGCAAGTTCAGCCGCTGAGCGTCGCGCCTCGGTGCGCTTGCGCAAGGTCTCGCTCAGTCGATCAAGGCCGGCATCTTCTTGGGAGAAGGCGGTCGGAGCGAGTAATCCAAAGGCCAAGACAGCACACAGCCAGCAGGCAGTGCGCTGCAGGCGGCGTGAAGAAAGCGGGCGGGGCGCGAGCTTGACCATGGAGCGACTAGAATACCCGACTCACGGACGATCGATGAGCGAGCGTTACCAGGTCTTGGTGGTCGGAGGCGGCCACGCCGGAATCGAAGCAGCAGCGGCGGCTTCGCGGGTCGGCGCGCGCACCGCGATGGTCAGCCTGGAAGCGGCCGCCGTGGGGCGCATGTCCTGCAATCCAGCGATTGGTGGGGTCGGCAAGGGGCAACTCGCGCGCGAAATCGATGCACTCGGTGGCGTGATGGGCTTGGCGACGGACCGGGCTGGCATCCAGTTCCGCATGCTGAACACCAGCAAAGGCAAGGCGGTGCAATCGCCTCGCGCTCAATGTGATCGCGATGGTTACGAAGTTGCTGCGCAAGCGGTGTTGGCCGAAACGGCTGCGGTCGAGACCATCGAGGGTGAAGCCGTCGGCTTTCTTTGGCGTGACGACGCCAGCCAAGTCGGGGGTCGGCGGATCGACGGATTGCAGCTCGCCGATGGCCGCGAGTTACGCGGTGACGCGGTGATTTTGACGACGGGGACCTTCCTCGAAGGTCTTCTGCATACCGGCATGGAAAAGGTCGCCGGGGGACGGTTTGGCGAGGCCGGTGCGGCAAAGCTGGGCGACGCGCTGCGTTCCCTCGGTTTGCCGACAGCGCGCCTGAAGACCGGCACGCCGCCCCGGCTCGCGGCAAACTCGGTCGACTACTCCGTGATGGAGGACCAGCCGGGCGACGCACATCCGGTGCCGTTTTCCTTCCTGACGGAGCGGATTGAACAGGCTCAGGTCTCGTGCTGGATTACTAGCACCAATCCGCGCACGCATGCGATCGTGCGGGAGAATCTGCATGTCGCTCCGATGTACGCCGGTCGCATCGATGGCGTCGGGCCGCGCTATTGCCCTTCCTTGGAAGACAAGGTGGTGCGCTTCACCGATCGTGACAGCCATCACGTCTTCCTCGAACCCGAGGGCTATGACTCGCCGTTGTTGTACGCCAACGGTATTTCGACCTCGCTGCCGGCCGAGATTCAACGGGAGTTTGTGCGCACCTGCGCGGGCATGGAGCGTGCCGAAATCGTGCAGCCTGGATATGCGGTCGAATACACCCACGTGGCACCGCGTTGTTTGCTGCGCACCCTAGAACTTCGCGAGTTCCCGGGCATTTATTTGGCGGGCCAGATTTGCGGAACCAGCGGCTACGAAGAAGCCGCCGCACAAGGCTTGATGGCCGGTTTGAATGCGGCACTGAAGTTGGCTGGACGAGAGCCCTTCATTCTTGGCCGACACGAGGCTTACATCGGAGTCTTGATCGATGACTTGGTTGTCAGCGATCCGAGCGAACCGTATCGCATGTTTACTTCGCGCGCCGAGCATCGCTTGTTGCTGCGCCATGACAATGCCGATCGGCGTTTGACCGCTCGCGCCATCGAGCTCGGTGTCGTTTCCGCACAGCGCAAGCGTCAGTTTGAAGCCAAACACGCGCGCATCGAAGCAGCGCGGATGGTGGTGAACACCCAGCTGGATCCAGAATCGCGGGCGGCGGGCGGCCCGCGCAAGACGCTGGCCGACCGCATGCGTCGCGTGCAAGATGTGAACTGGCGCGAGGTCATGGATGCGATCCCGGAGCTTGCGGCGCTGCAGCTTTCCGACTCGGAATGGAATAGTTTGCAATCCGATGTGCTGTACGAAGGCTACGCACGTCGGCAGCAAAACTGGGTCGATCGATCCAGCGAGCGCGAGCAGTACCTGATCCCGGATGACTTTGAGTTTTCCACCGTGCGTGGCTTGCGTTCCGAAGCCACCGAAACCTTGACCAAGACCCGTCCCCAAACCTTGGGAGCGGCCGGTCGCCTGGCGGGGGTGACTCCTTCCGACCTCGCCTTGCTCGAGGTCGCGTTGGTCCGTCTCGAGCGCGCTGCAACCAGCGCGAGCTAGCTGCGTTCCGGCGCAGCGGTGCTTGAAGCACGTTCTGCGAGCGCGAGTAACTCGGTGCGCAAGCCTTGGGCTTCGCGGGTCAGGAGACGCAACCGTCTGCCTTGGAATGGCAGAGTCAAGAAAACGCGCGCTTCACGCCAGGCGCGTTTGCGCCGCCGCAGGAAATGTCGCGCATACAGGCCGACGATGGGCAGAAGGAACAAGGTAGTGAAGCCCAAGGCGGGGCCCGCTTGCTGCCAGACGAGCGCCGTCCAGACCGCATGCATCAGCGGAAAAAACAGAACGGCTGCGATGATCTTGACGGTCGATGCAATGTCCGCCGTTGGCTTTGCAAGCATGGCAGCGAGTCGCACCAAGAAAAACGGAATCGCATAGGCCAGCGATCCAAGGATCGTCAGCGGCAAGCCAATCAAAGTGGCGAGGAGATTGGTCCCGACGAACTTCAGAGTCGCGCGGGGTGCATAACCGGCTTCGAGGTGATGCAGGTCGATACCCCCGGCTTCCAAGCGAGTCGAAAACACCGCCAATCGCTCGCGCAGCCGCTGCAGGCTGCGCGGATTCTCGCGTTCTAGCTGTCGGCCGACCTCCGCAAAGGAGCGCAAGCGTTGCACACGATGGCCGCCTCCCGGAGGGAGCAGGCGCTCGGCAAGTTGCAAGAGCGGCAGGTCATTCCATTGTTCAAGATTCAGTGTGACCTCGGTCATGCGATCCCGGATTTGCGCAGTCAGAGCGCGCGCTGCTTCCACCGGATCGGCTTCGTAGGCAGACTGAAAGCTGCTGGTCTCGAGGGCGCGACCGATCTCAATGGCAACACTGCTTTGAAAGCGCGTCTTGCTGCGATAGGTCAGACCGACCGGCACGATTTGTACACCCAGACTCCAGTGGTGCGCTGCTTGAGCGCCCAGGGCCATGCGCGCGGCCCCGGTCTTCAGTGGCTGGAGTTCGGGCTCGTTGTGCGAGATCCCTTCGGGGAATAGACAAATCGCGCCATGCTCGGCAAGCGCCTCGTAGACGGCGGCAAACATCGCGTCGTTCTGGCTGGTGTCCCCGCCATCCATCCGCCGGAAGACGGGGATCGCACCCGCCCACCGCGCGAGCGCCCCAAGAATGGGGATCTTAAACAGCGGCGCTTTGGCCAGGAAGAGCAGGCGTCGCCCGACCGCATTCCCGACCAGAATCGGATCGACCAAGCCGTTGGGGTGGTTAGCGACAAAGATGACCGGGCCGCTTGCCGGAGGATCCACGCCGAGCAGCGTTTGCGAGTAGTAGATCTCGCCGATGCGCCCGAACAAGCGGTTGAGTGGCCCTTGCTTCAGGCTTCCACTCCAGCGGGAAGGCTGCCGGTCAAAATCTGGCAGATCTCCAGGTAACGCGTGCGAGTTTGCGCGATGACATCCTCCGGAATCGTCGGCGGGGGCGGCGTGCGGTCCCAGTCCGTCAGGCTGCGCAAATAGGCGCGCACAATCTCCTTGTCATAGCTCGGTGGCTCTTGGCCTTCGATGACTTGATCAGCAGGCCAATAGCGCGAGCAGTCGGGCGTGAAGACTTCGTCGATCAGGACCAACTTGCCGTCGAGTCGACCAAACTCGAACTTCGTATCGGCCAGCACGATTCCGGCCGAGGCTGCGCGGGCGGCGGCTTGTTCAAACAACTCGCTTGCGACGCGATGCAGAGTCGCGGCTTCCTCGGGGTCACCAATCAGCGCGACCGCTTCCGCCCAAGTCATGGGCAAATCCTTTTCGTCTTTGGTCGTCGGGGTATGTAGCACTGCAGGAAGACGCGAGGACTTCTGCAAGCCCGCCGGCAGCGCGTGCTCCCACATGCGGCCAGTCGCTTCGTATTCGCGCCAACCCGATCCGGCGAGATAGGCGCGCAGCACGATCTCGACATCAACGCGTTCGGCGCGCCGCGTCCAAGTTACGCGTCCACGCAGCAAATCGTGCAACGCGGCCGGAAGCCCAGGTACCTCTTCAGGGAGCACGCTGATCCGCGCAGCCGGGATAGTCTTGGCAACTTGCTGCAGCCAATACTCGGTGATGTGAGTCAACACGCGACCACGATCGGGCACCGATTCGCGCATGATGACATCGAAGGCTGACAAACGATCCGTTGCGACCATCAACAGGTGCTCGGTATCGCCCGGACGCTGATAGAGATCGCGCACCTTGCCGCGATAGACAAGGTCCCAGCCAGGGATTTCCAGGCCGCCGTGGTAACCGGCGCGCGGGTCGACGGAAGGGCTCATGCTCACGTGGCGGATTCTACTGCCGAAGGCGGCGCGAACCTAAGATCCCGGAGTGAACGAGCAGCATCCGCTGATCCACTTGCCTGGCTGCAAGTCGCTCTCGCAGCGTGCGCTGCTGTTGGCGGCGGTCGCCGACGGCGTCAGCGAGCTACGCGGCGTCAGCCCCTGCGAGGATTCGGTTCATCTGCAGGCGGCACTGAGCGCACTCGGTGCTAGGTTTGAGGCCGCGGATACAGGCAACGGAGGGGCGCACGGCACCGCAACCGCGCTCCGGGTAACCGGTCTAGCCGGACCGCCGCGCGGCGAGGCGCAAGTCGATGTCGGCGAGGCTGGCTCCTCATTGCGGTTCCTGTTGCCGCTTTGTGCGGCCGGCCAAGGGCGTTTCACGCTGACCGGAACCCCGCGCTTGATGGAGCGTCCGCACGGACCGCTACTGGACAGCTTGCGTGAACTAGGCGTGCGCATCGAGACTCTCACGCACCCGACTCGCCCCGGATTCGTGGTCGAATCGCAAGGGCTGCCGGGCGGTGATTGGCCGGTGCCCAGCGCAATCAGCAGTCAGTTCTTGTCCGGCCTGACGATGGCCGCAAGCTGGAGTGGTGCGGTGCGCATGGTCTTGCCCGCATCGGTGCCTTCGCGCGGGTATTTCGATCTCACTCTCGGAGCCCTGCAGCACTTTTGTGGTCAAGCAGCGTGGACCGAAGAGCCACGAGCAGACGGCGGAAGTCTGCTTCGCCTAGCCGGGCAAGCGCCTTTGGCTCATTCGTTCACAGTTCCAGGCGATCCTTCGGGAGCGAGCTTTTTTCTCGTCGCGTTGATCCTGACTGGAGGGCAAGCGAGGATCGAACCGGACTGGTCGCCCTTGCATCCAGAATCGCGTTTGCTCAGCCAACTCCTTGAAGCAGGATTGCTTGAACGCGTTGGCAGCCGTTGGATCGCAACGGGCTACGAACCCAACCGAACCCTCGAGCTCGACATTGACCCTGCACCCGACGCGGGCCCCGCCCTCGCTGTGCTGGGCGCGCACCTCAAACACGGACTTTGCCTGCACGGCATTGCGCGCTTACGCGCCAAGGAATCCGATCGCGTGCAGGGTGTGCAGCGGCTCGCCGCACTTGCGGGCCGTCAGGCAAGGTTGGACGGCGAACGGATCATCATCGAAGGCGGGGGGATCGACTCTGCAGCGGCACAGGCGCGTCGGCCGTTTGATCCCGATCAAGATCACCGCATGGCGATGGCTGCTGGCTTGGTTCAACTTGCTTCCCCCGAAGTGGAAGTGCTGACCCCCGCCTGTGTGGCAAAGTCCTTTCCCGGCTATTGGCAAGAGATCGCCAAATTGCGCGAGTCGAGCTAAGGCTGCTGCGCCTGATCGAGCAAAGCTTGGAAGTGTTCGGCGTCGACTTCGCCAACGGGGCCGACGCGGAAGATCTTCAGCATGCGTTCGTCTTCGACCTCAGCTTGCAAAAGGAAACCGCGATAGCCTCCGTTCTCCAGCGTGATATCCGAAACGCTCACCATGGTTTCCGCGCCGCGGAAGTTCATCGCTAGCTCGCTGTACTCGATCTTTGGATCAGAGTCGAATTGCTCCCAATTGATTTGCGTTTGGACTTCCCAGTCGGCGTCGGAGCGCTCGACGGCTTCGGCGGGAAACGAAGCGAGCACCAAACTATTCCGTACATCCGCCCCTTCGAAAATGGCCAACTTGCCTCCGAAGAACTGCACGCCTTGGCGAGCACTCAAATCGGCGGGAACTTCAATCGGCACAATCTCCCGGGCAAGAGCGCGGATCTCGGCCGGATCGCTCAGAATGCCGCGCTTGAGGTACATCATCAGGGCGACGACGCCGCCAACCAGCGCCACGAACAGCACAGCGAGGAAAATCGTGAGGGGCTTCTTCATGCAACGGGGTCCGGGTCACCGACTAGGATAGGTTCGCGTATGGATTCTTCCCTCTGCCGTGCCGCTGCCTTGGCTCTTGTGCTGCTCGTTTCGTGCAGTACTTCGCCGCCCGTGGTGCAGCCCGAGCCGCTTCCAGCAGGACTGGATGAGTCCGCACTGCAGCTCGCATGGGAAGAGGCCAGCAAGGCCGAAGACTGGCAGCGCGCGGTCGCAGTCCGCCAGCGCCAAGCCGCTTTGGCCCCCGAAGATGCGCTGCGCAGGCTGGCAGTCGCGCGGGCCATGCGACGCGCAGAGATGTTCGAAGCTGCCCGTCGCGAAGCAGAATCTCTGGTCGGCGACCCTCTTGCAGGAGAAGGAGCCCAAGTTTTGCTGGCCGAATTGGGCACCTCCCAGGGCGAATTCTTGCTGGCTGCCGAGATCTATCAGAGCCTCGCTGAGAGCGCCGCGGGCAGCGATGCCGCGCGCGGCTATTGGGAACGAGCCGCCCGCATGGCCGAGCTTGGCGGCGATTCTGCTCGGGCGGTGGCCTCACTCGACCAAGCGCTGAGCGGTCTTGAGTTGCGCGATAGCGAGCAGCGCTTGCTTGATCGCATGCGCGCGTTCCAAGCCGGCGAGTTTCGTCATGCCGCCGATGCCGCCGAGGTGATTCGGGCCCACCAAGATCCGGAGATGCGCCTCTTGGCTGCCGGATATTTGGCCTCTGAGGGGGGGGAAGAGGCATTTTACGCCCTCTGCGACGGCTTAACCGATGCCGACCCTCGGGTGCCGTTGTTGGCTTTGGAAGCGCTCCAAGCGGTCCAAGACCCGTTTGTGCTGCGTGCGATCGAAGAGGCCATGGACCATCCAGACCGCTCGGTTCGGCTGGCGGCGACCCGCTGTTTTGGCGAGCTTGGCCAGCGCGAGGATGCCCAACAGATCGTCGAGCGCCTCGACCCCGAAGACCGCGCTTTGTTCCGCGCTCAGTGCCAGGTTTTGGAGCGACTGACCGGCCATGTCGAGCCCGCTCCCTTCGATGCCGACCTCGAAGCCCGCACTGCACTTGCGGATGCTTGGCGGGAATGGTGGCAACAGCATTCCTAAGCTGCCAGAATGACGCACCATGAAGGTGCTCGTCACCGGAGGCTGTGGGTACATCGGATCCGCCACGGCGCGCTGGTTGCGCGCTCGCGGTGTCGAGGTGCACGTGATCGACGATCTCTCGGAGGGCCATCGGGCCGCCTGGGACGGTCCGCTCGAGATCCTCGATCTACTCGATCGCGACGCCGTTCATCATTGGATGAAAGGCCGCGAATTCGACGGGGTCATCCACTTTGCAGCCCGTTGCTATGTCGGCGAATCGGTCACTGAACCGATCCGCTATTGGCGTGCGAACGTCGTGCCGATTATTCACCTGTGCGAGTCCATCGGCGCGACGCCGTTTGTTCTCAGTTCGACCTGCGCAACTTACGGCGAGCCGCAGACCGAACGACTCGGCGAGGATCACCCGCAGGCGCCGGTGAATCCCTATGGGGCGACTAAATTGGCCGCGGAGCGATTGCTTCTTGATCGCGATGCCGCCGACCTCGGGAAGTGCGCACTTTTGCGCTATTTCAATGCTGCGGGCGCTTCGCAGTGCGGCAACTTCGGCGAGGCACACGATCCGGAAACCCATCTCATTCCGCTGGCGGTCGAAGCCGCGGGTGGTTCCGGTCGCCGACTGACTGTCTTTGGCACGGATTGGCCGACCCCAGATGGCACCTGCATCCGCGATTACATCCACGTCGATGATTTAGCGCAGGCGCACTACTTGGCGCTCGAGCGGTTGATCGGCGGGGGGGATTCCGGCGCTTGGAATCTCGGTACGGGGAACGGCTTTTCCGTGCGTGAGATCATCGATGCGGTCGAAGCGACGGTCGGAGCGCCGGTGCCGCATGACGAAGGACCAAGACGCGCGGGTGACCCCGCTCGCCTGATCGCCGATAGCAGCAAAGCGCGCCGCGAGCTTGGCTGGAAGCCCGAGTTCGAGGACGCGCGTATCGTTGTCGCAAGTGCGGCGCGATGGCATCAAACCCATCCGCAAGGATACTCATCATGATCACAAGCTTCGCACTGCTGCTGACACTCTTCGCGCAAACCGAGGCGGAACAAGAAACCGTCGCGTCTGCCGACCCGGAAGCGGTGCGTGGCCAGATCACGGCCAGCGTGACTGCGGAAGAGCTGCAAGCCCACGTCGACTTCTTGGCTGGGCCCGAGACGCGCGGCCGAGGGACCTTGACACCCGGCTTCGATCGAGCTGCCGAGTACGTGGAACAGCACCTGACGGAATGGGGCTTAGAGCCAGCGGGCGAAGAAGGCAGCTACCGCGTGCCGGTGGGATTGCGTTGTGTGGTTCCGAGTCCGCAGGCCTTCTTTGAGGTGCGGCGAGGGAAGGACAAGGTCGAACAGCTGAAGCTTGGTGTGGATTTCATGCCGCTAGCCGGCGGCGGCGAAGCACGCGTCGAAGGCGACGCTGTGTTTGTCGGTTTCGCGATTGAGGGTGGTCGTACCGAGAAGTGGAAAGACCTCAGCAAAGTGAAGGGCAAGATCGTGTTTGCCTTCACGCGCGAGCCGTATGCCGATGATCCGAAGGACAAGCGCTTTGCAGGTCTCGAGGCGACGAAGTATTCCGAGATTCGTGAGAAGGCCAAGGCGGTCGCGGATGCAGGCGGAATCGCTTTGGTACTGGTGCCCGATCCGGGAATGTTTCCGGATGAAGTGGGGCCGGTTCCCAACCTCTTGCCGCAACCCTTGAGCGCAGGGCTTCCGTTGCGAGCCTTGCGCCGCATGACCGGTTACCCGGACTTGCCGATCATGTCGGTCTCGCGCAAGGTGGCGAGTGCAATCTTCGAGGAAGATCTCGACGACTACTTCGTCTCGATTCAAAAGCGCAAGAAGCCCAAAGCGCTGAAAGCGGCAAGTGGGCTTGAGCTGGCTCTGCGCCCCGCGGTCGAGGAAGGCGTGATTCCAAGCTACAACTTGGCGGCCTGGATTCGTGGTTCCGATCAAGATGGCGAAACCGTAGTCATCGGCGCGCACCTGGATCACGTCGGACTCAATCATTGGGCCGACGCCGGCAAAATGCGCGTGCACCCGGGTGCCGATGACAACGCAAGTGGCAGCGCGGCTTTGCTGGAGATCGCGCAGGCATTGGCTGGCACCAAGCCACGCGAAGACATTCTGCTGCTTTGGTTCACCGGCGAGGAAAACGGGCTGCTTGGCTCGCGTGCCTACTGCGAGAAGCCTCTCGCGCCGCACGAAAGCACGTTGATCATGTTGAACATGGATCAAATCGCGCGCACCGATCCCAAGAGCATGAACCTGGGCGGTTTGTGGGATAACCCAGACCTTGAGAAGTTCTCCAAGCGCATTGCGAAGAACATCAAACAGAAGTTGAAGATGGATTTTGACGGGGGGCGCGAATTATTTCAGCGTAGCGACCATTTCTCCTTCTACTCCAAAGGGGTGCCAGTGATCTTCTTCTTCGAAGGAGATATCGATAGCAATCCCGTCTATCACAAGCCGGGCGATGTCCCCAGCGGCATCCACGCCGACAAGGTGATGTGGGTTGCGCGCCAAGTGCTGGCAACCGCCTGGGCCTTTGCAGGAGAGGGCCTGCGACCGTGATGTTTCCGGCGAGCTTGCTGAGCCTGTTGCTGCTCGCGACTCCATGGGGAGCGCAAGCGGAGCAAGTGCGGGCGGTCGACAAAGAAAAGGGAATCCAGGTTTCCTGTCGGGTCGAAACGCTCGATGGCAAGGTTTTGTTTGATTGGGATGGGACGACTCCACGCGTCCTGGCTTCAAATACCAAGCTGCTGACAACTTCGGCAGCCTTGTTGGCTTTGCCGGCCGATTACCGATGGCAGACGGTGGCTTACCGAGACGGCGATCGGCTCACCGTGCTTGGATCGGGTGATCCCTCGTTGCGTCGGTTGCCCGAGCGTGATGTTCCCGCCGAGTTCCTCGACTCGCTCGCGGCGGCACTCAAAGAAGCGCGCATGCTTCAGGTGCCGACCTTGGTGCTCGACCCGCGCGCTTTTGGTCCGGCGGTCCGCCATCCCTTATGGCCGGAGGAACAATGGCATCGCACCTACGCTGCTGGGTTCGCTGGCCTCGCGATTGAAGGTGGCCTGCTTGAAGTCGCGATTGAGAATGGACGCGTCAGCACCTACCCCTTAGTCGGTGAAGAGGTCAAGATCGAGCGCAAGCTGACCAAAGATGCCAGCATGTTTACCGCCTACTGGCTCAAGGAAGACAGCTTGCTGCGCGTCAATGGCGGCCCGCTCAAGCCGCGCGCCGAAATGCTCGCCGCGCGCGATCCGGTGAAGATCTTCCGTGGATGGATTGCGCATGGCCTGCGCAGCCGCGGAATCGAAGTCGGGGACGTCATCATTGCGCGGCAAGGCGACCCCGAGCCGCGAGGCGATGTGTTTTGGACCTTCGAATCGGCATGGACCCTCGCCGAAGCCGTGGCGGTGGCCAATTTGGATAGCGATAACTTCGTTTCCGAATGTTTGTTGAAGACTCTGGGCAAACTGCGCTTTCAATACGGAGACTACAAGAACGGAATTCGTGCGGTCCGCGAGGTTCTTGCCGAAACCGGGATCGATCTGACTGGTTTGGCGCAAACCGATGGCAGCGGGTTCGCCCGCAACCTCAGCAAGAGCGCGAACAAAGCTTCGCCGGCTCTGCTTTGTGCCTTGTTACGCAAGATGGCCGAGCACCCCGAGGGGCAGCTGCTGTTCGATTCCTTGCCGATTGCCGACCGCCACCCGCGTCTTAATAGCTACTTCTCGGATCCGACATTCTCTCCCCAGCGGGTGCATGCCAAGACAGGCTGGATTACCGGGGCCTCCAGCTTGAGCGGCTATGCGCTTGCACCAGACGGCACACCGCTTGTGTTCTCGATCGTTGTGAACTATGTGAAGGACAACACGAATCGCACCCACAACCGACGCTTCCGGCGTCTGCAGGCGACTGTGTTGAGCGAGATTTTGCGGCAGTGGCCGCAGTCCAAAGGAGTCGAAGAATGAACTTGGCCGAGGTCGCGGGCATCGCCGAGCGCATTGCCCGCGAGGCAGGCGCCATCCTGATGCGCCATTTCGAGCAACTCGATACGGCCGAAATTCATTCCAAGTCTGCTGCGCGTGATCTCGTCACGGCGGCAGACCTCGCTTCAGAACAATGGATCGTGCAAGCATTGCGCGAGGCTTTTCCGGAGGACGGTTTCCATGCCGAAGAGAGCGGAGTCGAGAACGCCGATGCCAAGCATGTTTGGTATGTCGACCCGCTCGATGGCACGGTCAATTTCGTACACACCTTGCCCATGTTCGCGGTTTCGATCGCTCGGGTGACGGCGGGGCGTCCAGATGTCGCCGTGGTCTTCCTACCCCGCCTAGACGAGTGCTTTCTCGCCACCTTAGGTGGCGGCGCGACGCGCAATCACAAGCCGATTCAGGTTTCAAAGAGCAGCCGGTTGATGGAATCCGTTCTGGCCACCGGCTTTCCGTACCGGCGTCAGTTCTTGCTCGACAACAACCTGGAGAACTTCAATCGCCTGTTCCTGAATCAACGCGGCGTGCGTCGCATGGGCTCGGCGGCGAGTGACCTGGCCTATGTCGCTTGCGGCCGGCTTGATGCATTCTGGGAACTGCATTTGGGCCCTTATGACGTCGCTGCTGGTGGCTTGTTGGTTTCCGAAGCAGGCGGCGAAGTCGACACGATTGTCGCCGGGGGCGATTGGATTCACGGGCGCAACATCGTGGCTGGTCCGTCCGCCTTGATCCAAGAGCTGCGCTCCGTCCTCCTGGAAAGGCGCGATTCTTCGTACCCGCCACTCGGCGAACGAGACGAAGCGTGAGTTCCATCCGGTTGCGTGGCTTGCGGGCGGGAAACCTGCAGCGGCTCGACCTGGACCTTCCCCAGGGACAGTGGACCGCGGTTCATGGTCCCTCCGGAGCAGGCAAGAGCGCCTTGCTGTTCCGCACTTTGGAGCCGGTGGCTCGTCAACGCTTTCGCGTCCTCGAAGATCCGCATGCATTGCCAGGCACCGAGGAAGATTGGTTGCCCCATGTCGCAGACTCGATCGAGGGTTTGCAGCCAGTGCTGGCAGCGGCTGGGGAGATCCCGCGCGGGCGGCGCAAGGTCGAAGTCGGCACCGCCCTGGACCTTTGGCCGGCGCTGCAACGGGTCTTCATGCGTCGCGCCGAACGGCGTTGCCCAAACTGTGCGCACCACTGGCGCCCGCTCGACGAGGACGCTTTGCTCAAACGCGCGCAAGCCTTCCCCGAGGGCGCACGGGTGCTGCTGTTTGCGTCCTGTGGAGGAGAAACGAGCACGAGTTTGTTGCAAGCTGGGTGGACGCGGATCCGACTCGGTGACTCGGGGCTGGTTCGTTTAGAAGAAGCACCCGAACAGTTGCCAGCGGAAGCCTGGTTGTTGCTCGACCGTGTGAAGTGGCGTGCTGAACAGACCGAGCGATTCCGCGAAGCGGTGCGTGAAGCGCTGCGCAGGCGCGGCGGCGTCTTGCTTGAGATCGATGGGCAAAGCCAAGCCTCGGCTTCACCGGATCGTTGCCCCGCGTGCGCAAGCGCGCTCCCGGAACGAAGCTGGGAAAGCTTGCTGCACGAACGTGAGGTCGACGATTTGGTCTACGCTAAGCGAAGCTGGAGGGATTGGCTCGCTGCGCCACTAAGCGAATGGCGCGCGCTGCCGGACGAAATCGGAGTTCGGACTCGCCGCCGCTTGGCCTATCTGCATCGCACGCGAATGGGCCACATCACGGCCACACGCACGCTCGGCACGCTTTCTCTGGGCGAAGGCCGGCGGCTTGAGCTCGTCGCCCTGCTCGCGCAGGTCCGCTGCGGACAGCTCGCGCTCTTCGACGAGCCAGGAATGGGATTGCACGGTAGCGAACGGCGTGCTCTCGCGGAGTTGTTGCGCGAGTTGGTTGCGCAGGGCAACACCGTGCTGACGGCCGATCCCGCGCGTGAGTTTCTAGAAGCAGCCGACCATTGGTTGCTGCTCGGGCCGGGCGGTGGCCCCGAGGGCGGCAAGATTGTCGGGCAGGGTTCGCGCGCCGATTTGCCCGACCCGGAAGACGAGTTGCTCGGGGCCGCGGCCGGTCCGGCGAACGAACATGGAAGCCACGCTGCGCGAGGATCACTGCGCTTTCAAAAACTGACGACGCGTTACCTGTCGATCCCCAAACTCGAAATGCCCTTGGGCCGATTGGTTGCCGTTGTGGGAGTCAGCGGCAGCGGAAAGTCGACCTTGCTCGATGAAGAACTCGTTCCCCGCTTGCGCGAAGAACGAGGCTTTCGCGGCACCATTCCGTTGGGCGGGGTGCGCGTCCTGCTAGAGCGCGCACTCGGTTCTTCGGCCTTTTCCACGGTTGCGACCCTGACTGGCGCCTGGTCGGAGATTCGCGCAGCCTTCGCCGAAGGGGAAGAAGGGCGCATGCGGGGGATCACGCCTTCCGATCTGGTCGCGCGGGTGGGCCAGGGAGCCTGCGATCGCTGTCGCGGTCACGGGGTCGATGCCGTCGGCCTCCCTTGTCCATCCTGTGAGGGCTTAGGCCTGCGAGAAGACTTACTCGAACTCCGCTTACGCAACCGCGCGTTGCGCGAGTGGTTGACGACGCCACTGGAGCGGCTTGAAAAGCGACTCCCGGCCGATGGGCGACTCCGCACTTTGGTCCGGCACTTGATTGCGATCGGCTTGGGGCAGCGTACCTTTGGAGAACGCGGACGCCACTTATCGCTCGGAGAGCGCGGGCGCATTGCGCTGGCGCGATCCTTGGCGAGTGCGCGTCGCGATCGCCCCCAGCTCTTTCTCTTGGACGAGCCCTGTCTCGGCTTGCCCTTCCGCGAGGCCTTGAAGGTCGTGCAGCTGCTGCAGGATCTCTGCGCACAGGGTCATAGTTTTTGGGTCGCGGAACACCATGAAGTGTTGGTGCGCTCGGCGGATCACGTCATCGAGTTGGGGCCGGGTGCTGGACCGCAGGGCGGGCAGCTGCTTTACGCCGGGGGGCCAGCGGGCTTGGCTGAGGCGGACACACCGACCGCGAACTGGCTGCGCTCGCGATCCGATTCGCTGGCGATTCCCCAGGCTCGCGCAGCGCTGCCACTTCCGCAAAGCGAGGCTTTGCCGGAGGACTTCTCGCGCAAGGGCCGCGGTGCGCTCGAAGCGGCCTTGCAACGCGAGCTGGCAACGCGCTCGCCTCTGCTTACGGACGATGTCGGCGGAAGCATCGCCGACGATGATGAGTTGCCCGCGGTCGAGTCCGCCGAATTGACCGCACTCGCACCGACTGCGTGGCCAGCTTCGGCGCCTCATGATGCGCAGCTCGGCGAAGTCCTGGGGCTTCGACAAGCGATCGAGCGGGTGGTGCACTCCGAGGGCGGGCCGGCCTGCGCTGCTTGCGGCGGTCGTGGCCCCTGGTCGGGATTGGATGCAGCCTTGCGCAGCACCGATCCGGACGGCGCTCCGGAAGGTGAGTTGATCTATACGCTTCAACCACAGCTGCCTGATGGCGCACGCGGGGCGGAAGCGCGCTTCCTGCTTGCGGCTGGATTCCGTCGCGTCTGGCGCGCGGGCGAGCGCGTGGCGTTGCGAGCCGAAGACGAACTTCTTGAGAATGACGAGCTCTGGCTTGACCGCTTCGAAGCGAAGGACGAGTCGCGGAGTGGCCGCATTCAGGACATCGAGCATCAGATCAAACTGCTCGGTGGAGGGGGACTCACGGCTCGATCGCCGAAGTCGGTCTGGCATTACCAGGTCGCGGCTTGCCGTGACTGCGGCGAGCGCGATGCGGGTTGGCGTCACCAGCTTGCGGGTCGAGACCTCGACCGACTTCTCGCCGACCCCCTCGAAGCTTCGCTGCAACATTTGCTTCAGCATGGTTCAGAACAAGCGCTGTTTGAACGCGCGTTCGACTTGCTCGCTGCGACTCCTTTGTTGCAAACACCAGCGCGCACCATGGCGCGCACTCTGGATGCCTTGCAGGCTCGCACGGCACGCTTGCTTGGCTGGCTGATTGCTCCGGTCGAAGGGATCAGCTTTCTGCACGATCAGCCACTGGCCGAATTGCCGCCAGCTTTCGCGCGCCGTGTTTGCACTGCGCTGATGGATGGATTCCACGGCGTGCATCGTTGGACCGACCCGGAAGGCTACGCTTTGATGGCTGAAACTTCCGCCGCGGTCGATGCCAGCGCTGGCAAGGAAGTTGCGCGTCTGCGCGCGGGATCGAGATGGAATCCCGAGCCCTTCCCGCTTGGATTCGATTTGCATTCTCAGGCGGATCCACCGCGAGCGCTCGCCGAACACCGATTGCGCGATGCCTTGGCTCTGACGCTGCCTTTGCGTCAGCACTACTTGAGAACCGAAGAGGCGCGCCTGCGAGGTTGGACCGAGGCAGATTTGGGCTCCGGATCCCTGGCTCGCCGCTGCTCACGCTGTCGAGGTCAGGGCGGCCGGCGGGTGCATCCGAGTTTGCGATTGCGCTGTTCCGAGTGCGCTGGTTCAGGCTGGGCTCGTGAGACGGCTGCGCTGGAAGATCGGGGCCTGCGCTGGCCTGACCTGGGCGCGAAGTCGATCCGCGAGCTGTCCGAGCACTTTTTCGCCACACCAAGTTTGAGCCGAGTGCTGGAAGTCGCTGTAAACAGTGGACTTGGAGCGTTGCGGCTGGATGAGCGCATGGAGCGTCTGCCAAGGGGATTGCGCGCTTGGGCGCCAATTCTGGCAAGCCTGGCCGAATCGAATGAGCCGGAGGAAGAGCTCTGGACCGCACCGGCTGCCGGATGGAACTCCTTGGAGCTAACGGGAATGGTCTCTACAATCGAGGTCTTCGCCTCTCGCCACCCTACACCGGTTTGGCGAGAGAATCATCCCGCTTGGGCCTCCCAGATTGAACGCTGACCTCGCCCTGATCCTCCAGAGCGATCTGACCATTGTGCTCGAAACTGCTCATCCGCAGTTCGAGGAGATGCGTAATGGGCTGCTGCCGTTCGCGGAGCTGGTCAAGTCCCCGGAATTCCTGCATACCTACCGGATTACCCCGGTTTCGATCTGGAATGCCGCGGCCACCGGCCTGAGCGCAGAATCGGTGATCAGCTTCCTCGCCGATCATGCCCGGTACGGCATGCCGTCCAATTTCGAGGCCGAGATTCGAACTTGGTTTCGCCGCTGCGGGATCTTCTCGTTGCACAAGGCCGAGGACGGCATCAACCTGCGACTCGAGGCATCGGAGCCAGCGGTATTGACGCAGCTACTGCACGATCCGGATCTCGCCAACCTATGCGAACGGGTTGAAAAGGAGGTCGGGCAAGCGTGGCTTGGGCCGGGCAAGCGTGGTCTGATCAAGGAACGCTTGATCCGTTTGGGCTACCCCGTCGAAGACCGCGCCGGGTACGTCGACGGCGCTCCGCTTGAAATCGAGCTGCGCAATACTTCCGTCGAAGGCAAGGCTTTTGGCCTGCGGCCCTATCAGCACGAAGCGGTCGAAGCTTTCTACCGTGGAGGCACAGCGCTCGGCGGCAGCGGCACCATCGTGCTTCCCTGTGGTGCGGGCAAGACAGTCGTGGGGCTTGCGGCGATGGCATCAGTTGGTGCGAACACACTGGTGCTCACGCCGAATACGGTGGCGCTCAGGCAGTGGCGGCGTGAACTTCTCGACAAGACGGAGTTGACCGAGGATCAAGTTGGTGAATACTCGGGTGAATCCAAAGAGATTCGTCCGGTCACGCTGACGACCTATCAAATCCTGACCTACCGTAAGAAGAAGAACGAAGATTTCCTGCACTTCGATCTATTCTCGAAAGGCGATTGGGGCTTGATCGTCTATGACGAAGTGCACCTGCTCCCGGCGCCGGTGTTCCGCGCGACGGCCGAGATTCAGGCCCGTCGACGGTTGGGCCTGACGGCGACTTTGGTGCGCGAAGATGGCAAAGAAGACGAAGTCTTTTGCCTGATTGGTCCGAAGCGTTACGACGCTCCTTGGAAGGACCTCGAGCGTCGCGGCTACATCGCAGCGGTCGAATGCGTCGAAGTGCGGGTTCCCTTCGAGGATGAAATGCGCTTGGAATACTTGGCGGCAAGCAAGCGCGTGAAGTTCCGCATGGCTTCGGAGAACCCTTGCAAACTCGATGCCCTGCGGGCGCTATTGAGCAAGCATGACGGCGAACGCATTCTGATCATTGGCCACTACATCAGCCAACTGCAAGAGTTGCACGAGGCATTGGGTGTGCCGGTGATTACCGGTCGCATGCCGAACCCGGAACGCGAAGAGCTTTACGAAGCATTTCGCGAGGGCCGCGAAAGGGTGCTTCTGGTCAGTAAGGTTGGCAACTTCGCGATTGACCTGCCCGACGCGAATGTCGCGATTCAGATTTCCGGCACTTTCGGTTCGCGCCAAGAAGAAGCGCAGCGATTGGGCCGCATTCTGCGACCGAAATCCGATGGCGGGGGAGCCCACTTCTACTCACTGGTGACCGAAGGCACGGTCGATCAGGACTACGCAGAGAAGCGGCAACGCTTCCTGACCGAACAAGGGTATGTCTATGCGATTCGGCCCTCCGCTTCGCTGCACGACCCGGAAATCACCGAGGCGCGCTAATCCTTCGTGCGCCCCTTTGAAACGATGCGGATCACTCTCTCGCGTGCGCTGAAGCAAAAGGCTCTCAGTGACCTCAGCTTCCTCCACGATCTTTGGGTCGGGGGAGGGGCACCGGCATCGCGTGAACAAGTGGTCAAGCTGCTCGTTGTGCGCATGCAAGACGGCGCGGCGGCTGCGACAGTGCGCGCAAAGCTCGATCCCAGCTCCGAGTCGGTGTTCCGGGCGCTGCTACAAAGCCCCGGAAAAGCGCAAGAGTTTGATGTCATCCGTGAAACCGCATCGCGCGAAGGCTTGACCTCGACCGAAGTGCGCTCTGCGTTGGCTTCCCTGGTCCAAGTCGGGCTCGGCGTCAATCTCTCGATGCGCGATGCCGGACACACTTCAAATCTTTGGGGTGCGCCGAGCGAGGTCGCGCGTGCTTTACGAGACGCCGAGACGAAGACTCCCAGTCCGGCGGAACTGCTGAGCCTCAAAGGATGGCTGGTTCGTCATCTCCGCGCAGAAGGTCAGGCCAAGAGTCAGGCCGAGGCGCAGGCGAAGACTTTGCATCGCTTGCTCGGCGCGGTACCGATTGTGCGCGGTCGCGTGGAAGGACTTTCCGAGCCCTTGCAGAGCGCCTGCGAGACCATTGCCTTAAAACATGGTGGCATCCTTGCTGTGCGCGAGCTCGAGGACGCCGGAATTCAACTGAGTGCGAACGAGTTGCGTCAAGAGCTCGAAGAAGCTTCGCTGGGCACTGTCGGAGACCTTGATCTGGAACGGCACGGTTTGCGGCAGCGCGGCCAGGTGGTCGCTCTGTTCGACGAAACTCTGCGCGCGATCCTGACCGATCCGAAGCGCAAGCTTGCTGACCCGCATGACCTTGCTTCGATCGGCGTCGATTTTGTTTCCAACTTTGACCGCTTCGCCAACTTCGTCGACGATGAGACGATTCGCTTTACCGTCCGCGGCAGCATCTTCAAGTCGACCGGTAAGCGCTTAGCCGAGCGTTTGCTGCCCAATCCAGGTCGCGAGTTCGGCCGGCTCGAGATTCTCGAGATGGAATACCGCTTTGCTCTGGCATTCCGATTGATCGACCGCACCGGGCAGCGCAGTTTTCGGGTCACCAAAGATGGGCAGGAGTTTCTCTCGATGCCCTTGATGGAAAAGCAACGGCGCATGCTGGATTGCTTGACCGAAGACCGGGATATGCCGGGAGATGTTGCCCATCAGCTTCCGATGCGCCGGCTGGTGCTCGGGGTACTCCGCCACTTCGAACCCGGGGTTTGGCTGGATGCCATGTCGCTGCCATTCTTAGCGCGCCACCATTACCTGAGCGAGTTGCCCGGCGAAGAAGCCTTGGCAAGCGACAACAGTTCCTTCCCGCTGCGCGCTTCGAGTGATTTGAATAGCCTGGCTTGGAACCTCTTCACCTGGGTCCGCAAGCATCTCTACCTGCTTGGCTTCATCGATATGGGCTATGACGAGGGTGGCCGCGCCAGTTGCATTCGGTTGACGGATATGGGCGCCGAATTCTTGGGCATGATTCCAGCGACCGAGCTGACAGCGGCGGGGCACGTGGTCGTCAACCCCGACTTTGAGGTCGTGCTGTTCCCCGGTGAGCGCTCCCACGAGTTGATCTATCGCCTGGATCGTTTTGCCGATCGAGAGAAAAATGACAACTTGGTGCATTACCGGATGACGCCCGCCTCGCTGCACCGTGCGCTTTCTGAAGGTGTGAGTTTGGATGAGGTATTGAGCCTGTTGCGCAAACTCAGTCGCACGCCGCTGCCACAAAATGTTGAGTATTCCCTCGAGTCTTGGGCGCGCAGCGATGGCATGGTGACCTACCGCGAGAGCGAGTCGATGTTGACCTGCGAATCAGCCGAGATTCTCGATCGGATCGCGCGTCACCCCGAACTGGGGCGGATTGGTTTGGACCGTCTTGATCGCAATCGCATGCGGATTTGCGGACCGGTCGAGCTCGACCCGCTTGCGGACTGGATTCGCGATTATGGCGTTTCGATTCGTGTCGCGAGTTAGATGAATTCGCGCTTGCCACGCGGACTTTGGGCAGTGGCGAGTGAGTTGTCGGTGCGCGATGTGGATGCTTGGATGCATTCGGCTGCGGGTGCCGCGGCGTGGACTTTCCGGCGACCTGCTGAAGGGGACCGCGAGGCATTGCATTGTTTGCGGCGGCTGCGCGAGCACGCCGCCTGGCTTGCGGTGCATGGTCGAAGTGACCTCGCTTTGCTGAGCCAGGCCGATGGGCTGATCGCTGGGGCTCAGTCTTTGCCTTGGGAATGTCTGGCGGATCGGTTGCACGCACGTCCATCCGAGCCGTTTCCTGATCGACGCCGCATCGTGCTGGGCGCGGCGGTCCACAATCAAGGCCAGGTCGAAATGGCCCAACGAGCCCAGGCCAAGTTTTTGATCCTTGGGCCGATCTGGCAAACGCCCAGCAAGCGTGGAATCCTGGCACCGCAGGGTTGCGAAAAGTTACACGCATTGGCGGCGCACGATTGCCCGGTCCTCGCTATCGGCGGCGTCGATCGCCCTGAGCGCGTGCAGCAAGCGCACGCGGCGGGCGCTCACGGTGTCCTGCTGCTACGCGCGGCCCAGGATGCGCCGCTGTTCCAGGAACTCCTTTGTGCTTGGCGTGAGTCCGAAGACGCAGTCTAAGGCAAACGAATATCGAGCGCCGTTTCGGCTTCGCGTGCCGCGTGCAAAGCGTCGGTTTGATCGAGCGGAAACAACTGCCCGTTCGCATCCGAAGCAGCCAGGATCCAGGCTCGTGGGCCGGTGCGGCGCAAGCTATAGGCGTGGCCATGAGGATCGTCCGGCAAGAAAACGTGTTCCGGAAGCACCGAAGCAAGGGATTGGCTCTCGACCAGTCCCTTGGGGAGCGCGCCTTCCCCGTGCAAAGCGTCCGGCCAGGTCTCGCCTTGATTCGGATCGCGGCTGAGCGCGAAACTGATCTGACCTGCGAGATAGCGCAGCTCATCTTGGGTTTCGCGAAGATCACGCCCGCGTCGATCGGCGTTGAGCGAGCCTAGAATGGTCAAGACGACCGCGACGCTCAGGACAAGCAGCCAAATTGTTTCCGTGCGGCCAAGCCCGGCAGTCGGGGAGTGAGCGCAACGGTTTGAGGAACGGGACGGAATCAACATGACGGCGGCAAACCAGAACAGCGAAGACGCACTGCACGATATCTTCCGCTCCGCCTTCCGTCGAAGGAAGGGATTAAGCGGGCCAGGGGATGATTGTGCCCAACTCAAGCCATGGCCGGGAAGATTGCTCTACCAAACTGTGGATCAGGTGGTGGAAGGCGTGCATGTCGAGATGGGCACGCAGCCGGCGATCATGGCGCGCAAGCTGGTCGGTCGCACGCTGAGCGATCTCGCTGCCGCTGGTGCGCAGCCGTGGGCTTTGTCTTGGACGATCGCGGCTGCGCCTTCGCCGCGCCGCAAGGCATGGCTGCACGCTCTTGCGCGAGCCTTCCTCGCCGCCGCTGAAAAAGAACACGCGTCGGTCATCGGCGGCGATGTTTCCTCCGCTCCGGCCGGATCACCGGTGGTTTTGACCTGCACTGCGATTGGCGTTACGGATTCTGCCGCACCTGGTCGCAGTGGGGCGCAGCCGGGCGATCTGGTCATGGTCACCGGCAAACTCGGAGGAGCCCTGCGATCGGGGCGGCATCTGGCTCCGCAAGCTCGGCTCGCCGAGGGCCGCCGTTTGGTCGAGCGGTATCGGCCGCACGCGATGATGGATTTGTCCGATGGACTCGCCGCCGATCTTCCGCGGATTCTCCGAGCCAGTGAAGTGGGCGCAAGGATCGCCGCAGACCGTCTGCCGCTCGCCGTCGGCCTCAACGCCGATCTTGACGGTTTCGGCGCTGCAGCAGCGGATGGCGAAGACTATGAGCTATTGGTCATTTCGGCGCCGCGTACCGCGCACCGCGCTCTACGCGATCCTTTGCTGCAGCGATCAGGACTCGTGGCGATTGGCACGATCGAGCAGAAACGCGGATTGCGTTGGACCCGCGAAGGCAAGATCTTGCGACGCTGGACCCCACAAGCCTGGTCCCACGACTTTGGCGAGTCTGTGCCGTAACGATGTTTCAGTTCAGGAGTACCGATCCAGAAACCACCGAGCAGCTTGGGCTGTGCCTGGGCGAGAGTTTGCGGGCGGGGGATTTGGTGCGCTTGCATGGTGAACTGGGAGCGGGCAAGACCACTTTTTGTCGTGGTGTCGGTCGCGGTCTGCAGGTCGTCGAAGGTCTGAACTCGCCGACCTACTTGTTGTGCAAGGAGTACTCCACGCCGGCCGGTCCTCTGCTGCATCTCGACGGCTACTTTGAGCACCGTTTGGCGTCCTTGTTGGGCGAAGGGCTGGTGGAGAGGATTGACGGGCGTTCGATTGTGCTCGTGGAATGGGCCGAACGGGTCGATCCGTGGCTGCCCGCCGACGGTTTGAGTCTGGATTTTCAGCGGATCGCCGGCGATCGAAGCGCTGCGGAAGACGACCAACTGCCGCGCAACATCCGCTGCACCGCACGCGGATCTGCGGCCCAAGAATTGGCCCGCCGATTCTCCGAAAAACTTGCTGAGAAAGGCATTTCCGTCGAACCGTCGCCCGGGCCAACGCGTTGAGTCAGGAGTCCATGCAACCGGGTCCAGACGACCTTCTGGTCAGATATCAAGCCGGCGACCCCGCCGCGTTTGACCAGCTGGTCCAAGAAATGGCCCCGCGCTTGAAGGGATTCTTCCTCCGTCAGGGGGCGCAAAGTGCTACAGCAGAAGACCTTACGCAGCTTGTGTTCGTCCGTGTTTTTCAGGCGCGGCAGCGATATCAGTCGTCCGGTCGGCTCGATGCCTATCTGCTGCGGATCGCTCACAACCTGTGGATCGACTCGCGTCGTCGCAAGCGCTTTCTCACCGGAGGGGACGATCTCCCCGATGCGGAAGATTCTGGGCCGAGTCCCGTCGACGAAGCCGAGTCCGTCGACCGTGCTCAAGTTCTTCACGCCGCACTGGACCGCCTTCCACCGGAAACCCGTGAATTGCTCGAACTCGCAGTCCTCCAGCGATTGCCTTACCAGGAAGTTGCCGAAATCCTCAACGTGCCGGTCGGCACGGTGAAGTCGCGGGTTTACTACTCACTCCGCAAGCTCCGCGAACAACTGCCTGCTCTCGAACCTGACGCCGATCAAGATGGATCCACGCTCTGAACGCTTCCCTGACGCTCCGATCACCGAGCCCCTGGCCGGTGAATGGGCCGAGTTGTGTGCGTTGGGCGAGGAACTTCGATCCAAGCTTCCAGTTGAAGCCGAGCTATCCGCTGGTTTCGCTGAGGAACTGCGTCACCGGGTGGAGAACCGCCCGTGGGAATTCCGCACCGCGCTGCGTGAGCGCCCCTTGTTGCGGGTTGCTGCGGCCCTGTTGGTGATCTCGACGGTTGCTGCTCCGGTTTCCGCATTCGTTCTGCTCTGGAAGCCGGCGGTCGAAAGCCGCGTTGATTTGACTTGGCGCCAACACAGCTTGCCTGCCGAGATCGATGAGGGACCGCAGCGTCCAGAGCTTCCAGTGGTTCCGCCCGATGCACCAGCCGGATTCGAAGACGCATTTGATGCAGACTGGCAAGCATCGATCGCAACGAGCAACCGCACCGCGGTCATGATCGCCCAATGGCATGATGCGCAGAACGGAGCACCTCTCGCTGCACCGAATCCCTCGCCGGCTCGCCTCGACTGGAGTTCCGCTTCGCTCGAGGACCTGAAGAACGAGTTCCAGCGCCGCGCACAACTTGGGTTGACTTCGGCGTTGCCCGCCTCGCTTGCCGAACGGGTGGACTATTTTGCGGCAACGCTCGACAAAGCTGAGCTCCCCGCCGAGATTCAGGCCTGGACCTGGGTCTTGCATGGACAGGGTCCGCCACCGGTCCCGCACTACTTCAAACGCGGCTAAGTCGCGGTTCTTCAGGGTTTTCTGGAAATGCCCTGCTGCTGAAGCTGTGAGCCGTAACCAGGAGACGCGTCGTTATCCTGGCGTGTTCGACCATGACGCAACTGCTCGTCCTGCTGCTCCTCGGCGCAACTCCCTCGCTTCAAGAAGCGACGCCGCCCGCAACTTCTGCGGCACAAACCCCGGCCTCGCAAGAGTCGGAACGGCCTCGGGTGCCCTTGCGCCTGGAAGATGTCGTTGCGCTCGCGGCAAAGAATGCCCCTGCGCTGCGTCAAGCTCGCCTGTCCGCTTTGTCAGGAGAGGGCGCGGTGATCGAAGCCGGAGGCATGTTCGATCCGGTCTTCTTCGCCGATCTCACCTATGCCTATCTCGAGCAGCCAACCAGTGGCTTCTTCAGCACGCTGTTTAGCGAAACGGAAGCCACCACGATTACAGCGAATCAAGGCATTCGCGGCATGTTGCTCAGCGGCGCGACCTATGAACTCAGCCTGCGCGAACAGGATCAATCTGCCAACTACCTCTCAGCCGATCAGGCCGACGTGGCTTTTACGGCAAGCTTTACGCAGCCTTTGTTGCGCGGCGGCTGGGAACTAGTGACCGAGCAGCAGCGCCGCACGGCGGAGTTGTCGCGCGAGAAAGGGTACGAAGCCGTGCGCCAGGCGTCCTCGGATGCGGTGCAAGGCGCGGTCGATGCCTATTGGGATCTTGCCGCAGCACTTGAAGACCTGAAGGTCAAAGAGTTCGGTTTGACTCTGGCCAAGGAGCAGAAAGCGGTGACCCAGGCGCGTTTCGACGTGGGCTCGGTCGCCGAGGTGGAGGTCGTGCAAACCGAAGCGGAAATCGCGACGCGAGAAGATGCGCTGCTCACCGCACAGAACGCGGTGCGGCAGGCACAAGATCGTCTGCGTCTCCAGATCTCGGCCTTTGAAGGCTCGCAGGACGAATGGGATGTGGACTTCGATCCAATCACCGAACCGCCCGCGGCAGTCACGATGGCGTTGGATTGGCGCAAAGTGCTCGATGTCGCTTTGGACGAGCGCGGTGACTTGAGTCAAGCGCGCGTGGATGTGCAGCAAGCCGAACTCGATTGGCAAGTTGCCCAGCGCAACACGGATCCGCGCTTGGACCTCGTCTTGTCGGGCAACTCCTTTGGCCAGGATACGGCGGTGGGCGGAGCCTTCGAGCCCGTGCGTCAGTTCGAGTTCCCGGGTTACTCGATTGGCTTGGTGTTCGAGATCCCGCTTGGCAATCGCTCCTTCCAGGGCGCGGAACAGCGCTTGCGTGCGGTGTATCTGCTGCGCTTGCGGGCCTTGCAAGACCTGCAGAATCAGGTGGCTTCCGAAGTGCGCGACGCGGTTCGCGCGATCAACTACTTCGCCGAGCGTGTTGACACGACGAATCGCGCGGTCGAAGTCGCTGCGCGTCAGCTCGACGCAGAAGAGCGGCGGCTGCGCCAAGGAGTCTCGACCAACTTCCAGGTCCTGCAGTTCCAAGACGATCTACTCGTCGCACGCAGCACTCAAGTCGCGGCGATGGCAGGTTATGCAAAAGCTGTCATCAAGTTGAACACGGTGCAAGGGCTGCAGTGGGACGGTGCGCGCGTGGACTCGGTCAAGCTGGATGCCCTCGACGAAGAGGCCGAGCGCGTCAACGCAGACCAAGACGCCCGTTAAGAGCGCACGAGCGGTTCGAGGCGCTCGCCACTTGCGAGCGCTGCCGCCAGAGTTTGCAGATCTTCTAGCGTTTCGAGTTTGTTGCTGCGTTGGCGCATCGCCGGGGCTCCCGGGCAACCGCGGAAGAAGTCGGTCGCGAGTCGGCGCATGATGCGCATGCCGCGGTATTCGCCATACAGCTCGACCACACCCTCGCCCAGTTCGAGCATCAATGTGGCCCGGCTTGCAACATCGGGATCTTCCGGAATCGGTTGGCCGTCTAACCAAGCTTGAATCTGGGCAAAGATCCACGGTTGGCCCAATGCTCCCCGACCAATCGCGATGCCATCGACTCCGGTTGCAGCCATCCGGGCGGCGCTCGCAAGATCGGTGACATCTCCGTTGCCGATGACGGGCACGGAAACGGATTCTTTGACCGAACGAATTAAGTCGAGGTCGGCGTGGCCGGTGTAGCGCTGTTCGCGAGTGCGACCATGCACCGTGATCGTTTGGGCTCCCGCTTCCTCCATCTTCTTGGCGAAAGCTGCCGCATTCTTGTCGTCGTCGGACCAGCCGGCGCGAATCTTGACTGTGACCGGGAGCGAAGTGCCGGCAATCATGGCTTCGATGCAACGCGCGGCCAAATCGGGTTCACGAAGCAGGGCACTTCCGCCGCCGCAACCCGTGATCTTGGGGACCGGGCAACCAATATTCAGGTCAAGAATATGAAAGCCGCGCTTCTCGATTTCGGCCGCGGCAAGCCGCAAGATCTCGGGATCAGCGCCAAAGACCTGCGCAGCGACCGGTGTCTCGTCGTCGCCGCGCTCGAGTAGCGTCAGCGATTTCTCGTCGCCGTACTTGAGAGCCAGGGAAGAAGCCATTTCGGTGGTGGTCAACTCGGCCCCAAACCGTCGGCAAAGGCGGCGGTAAGCTAGATTCGTGTTGCCGGCCATGGGCGCCAGGGATAACCCATGGCGCACCTCGTGCTCACCGATCCGATAGCCGAGCTGCGGCGGACTGCTGTCGCTCATCAAGCCCGCATTCTACCTCATGCATTCTCTTCGTACGCGCTTGGCAACATTGGTCGCCAGGACCATTCTGCTGCTCGCGATTCCGCTTGGCTTCCCGGCGTGTGGGGATGCCTCGCCCGTCGTCATGGCGCAGGATGATTCCCAGTTTCAGATTGGTTCGGTTCTTCCGCCGTACGAGCCCATCCCGGATGGGGGCATGGATGATCGGCTGATTGGCAAGCTTCGCTTGGGTTCGAAGGAAGCCCTGCGTTTTGCCAAGGAGGAAATCGGCAAGCGTGGCGATGCCATTCTGCCGCGCCTGCTTGAGGAGATGCAGCATGAGCTCGATGGAGGCTCGACCTCGGCGACCAATTTCCTGTCCGCCTTGGTGTACACGCGCACGGAACAGCCTTTGCCGATCCTGGCCGAGATTCTCGCAAGCCATCCCTTGCCGCTCGTGCGCAGCCAAGCGCTCGACACCATTGCGCGGTTGCATCAGGTTGAGCTTGAGCAAGCCGTGCTGGAGCACGCCAAAGTGGAAAGCGAGGCCGGTCCAGCTTCGCGTATCGTTCCCTGCCTCGCGATGTTGGGGGGAGACGATTCGGTTGAGTATTTGGCGGCGATCGTGCGTACCTGGGCCGGTGGCAGCCGCAATGAGCCACGCGGGGCAGCAGCTTGGGATCATCTGCTTACGATTGATTCCCAGGCCGCGCGGCGCGAGATCGCCCTTCTCGTCGATGGCATGCCACCCTTGCAGCGCGCCGCCGGGATCACGCGCTTGATTCACCTCGGCGACCTCAATCTTGCCGAAGAAGTGCGCAGCTACCTCGACCCGGAGATCTTTCCGGCCGCAGGGGTGCGCCACAAAGCGGTGGAGGGCCTTGCCGTGGCCGGAGATTATGCCGGAGTCCTGCTGGCCCAGAATGATCCAGACTTGCGGGTCCGGCTCGCCGTGGTCGATGCGATGCGCATTCCGGAAGCCGCCGAGCAGGACCTTGGGCGGAGTTTTCTCGAAACGGCAGCGCGTGAGGAAGACGAAGACATGGCGCGGGCCGCTTTGCAGGCCTTGGTCGAACGTGGAGACTCTTCGCCTGTCGAACCTTGGCTGCAGCTCGTGAAAGGCTATCCCACGCAGCCGGGTTCGATTGGCGCCACGCGCATGTTCCTCCATGCGAATCTGGAGCACCCAGCCTTGGTCAGCCTGTTGATTCAACGCTGGCCGTATTGCGATAGTGATCAGCGCATCGATTTGGGGCGAGTCTTGGCTGCACATCCAAGCGAAGAGGGCATCGCGTTTCTCTTTCAGGTCGTCGTCGATGAAGAAGCGGATCCCGATGTGCGGCTTTACTCGATTACTTCACTTGGAAATTCGGGCCCGGCGGCGATTGACACCTTGCTCAAGATCTGGTCAGAGAAGCCCAGCCCAGAGGCGAGTGAGCGTTTGCTGAATGCACTGTTGCGCTTTCCCGAAGTGCCGCGCGTGCGCGAGTTCCTTCTCGACCTTGCGATCTTGCCTGGGTCGCCCGACTTTGCGCGCGCTCAAGTCCTTGCCGCCTTGCCGAAGGCTTACGGCGTCGAAGCCTATGAGATGCTGATGCAGGCGCGCGAGAAGGCAGAACGAGACGTCGTCAAACGCTTCATCGAAGAACTGCTGCACGAGTACTTCTAAGCGAAGCGTGCTCGAGGCCGCGCTGCCTATTCGGGCGGGAAGCGACGGACGAGCAAGCGCGATGCGGCGACGGCGATCAGGCCTCCGCCTGCCCAGTAGAACGGGGCAGGACTCGCGAGCAGGGCCAGCGCGGGAATCATCGGCATGCCGATCAGGCAGCGTCGCACCGCAGCTTGGGTGCGTTGTGGGCTCCAGGTCATGTGACGGTCTGCCAGAGCGGGGCGCAACAACCAAGCCGCAAACAGAATCCAAGCGGGCAGGACGAAGATCAGGTGCTCGCTTTGATTGCTGACCAAAACGACGGGAGCGAAGGCGCAAGCGGCAACCGGGACGACCGCACGACTGCCAGCTAGGCCCTCTTCTTCACGCGCGGCAAGACGCGACAAGAACATCACATAGAGGCCGTAGCACAGAAGTGGCCAGGTGCCGCTTTGTCCAATCACATCGGCTGGTGCAAGCACCACCAACATGCCGAGATAGAGGCTCAAGATCCGACACAGTGCGAGCAGCACCGGGCCTGCGACCGCGCGGAGAGCCTTTCCGCCGAGGTCATACACGGCGACCAAGCCACACAAGATCGTGACTTCTTGCAGTCGGTTCGGCAAAAGCCAGGCAGTGAGGCCAAGCGCCGCGGCAAAGAGAACCAAGCCGGCGCCAAAGCCCGCGGTCGCCGAGAGTCGGCCATCGGCGAGCGGCCGACCGCGTCCGGCTGCTCGGTCGATGGCACGGTCGGTCCAATCATTCCAAGCCATGCCAGCGTGGAAGACGCATAGCAGAATGACCGCGGTCGCCAACAACACAGCGGGATCGATGTCCGCTGCAACTCCGGTTTCGGCTTGAAAGGCTGCGGCGGCAAGCAGAGCGCCGGCAACACAATCCCAAAGAATGCTCGGCGCGAGGGCGATGCGCAGCAGTTGGAGCCAAGCGAGCATGACTAAGGAACCAGTCGCCCGATATCCAGAATCGTGACGAAGATCACGAGGCCCATGATCAAGACAAAACCGCTGAAGTTGAACAACAACAGCACTCGCTCGCTGACCGGTTTACCTCGAATCGCCTCGACCAACAGGAAGAACAAGTGACCACCGTCGAGTGCCGGAATCGGCAGCAAATTCAGGACCCCTAAGTGCACCGAGATCATGCACAGAAAGAACAGGAAGGGGATCAGGCCATTGGTCGCAAAATGGTGCCCGGTGCGCGAGATCGTGATGATGCCGCCCAAGTTCGAAGCCGGGATCGCGCCTGTCACGATGCGCTTGAAGGAAAGGAAGACTTGACGCACCATCGTGCGCGCCTGCGTGAGTCCGGTCCCGATCGCAGCGACCAGGTTTGTTTCACGCACCGTTTCGCGCAGCGTGCTTGCCGAGATCCCGTAAACGTGGGTCATGGCCTCGCTGGCTTGGACTTCTAAGTCAAGCGCCTGGCCTTCGCGCAAGACCTGGAGCTGCATCGGAGCGCCTTCGGCTGCCGCAAGTGCATTCCGCAAGTTCTGGAAGTTGAGGAGTTCCTCATTGCCAACGCGCAGGATTTGGTCGCCGTCCATCAATCCGGCGGTCGCAGCTGGCCCTCCTTCCCGGACAACGATGCGGATCGCGTCGGGGTCGGGCGCAAGATGCACATGGCTGGCAAAGCCCCGCGGCGTGACTTGCGCGACGGGGGGCAGAGTCATGCGCACTCCATCACGCAGAATCGTCAAACTCGGAAGCTGTCCCGCTTCGACGCAAGCGCTCTGCACACTCTCGACGGAACGCACCGAGTGCGATCCTGCGAGGAAAAGGAAGTCGCCGATTTCCAGGCCGGTGCCGTGGCCTTCACGCAAAGCCATGACGCGTCCATGCGCTTCGAAGACGCCCAATTGCAGCTGCGGAACGGACTCAAGACGAGGAATGATTTCGACTTGACGAACACTTCCGTCGCGTGCGACATCGACCTTCAAGGGTGCGCCGGAAAGCAGGGCTTCGGTCAGAACTGCTTGCGCGGTTCCTGGATCTGTATCAAGCGGGACTCCAAAGAAGCCGACGATCTTGTCTTCGATGCTCAATCCCGCTTCGCTGGCGGGGGAATCCGCCTCGACCGAGAAGCTTGGCATGGGTCGAATTCCAAGTTCTGGCAAGCCTGTCGCTTCGTCTGCTCGAGCGGAAACGGCGACATCGCGCGGGTCGCCCAGGGCCGAGCGAAAGGAGACGCGCAATGGGTCTCGAATATCCGAGAGTGCGACGGTCGAGGCGAAGTCTGCGAATGAATGCATCTGCCCGCCGTTGATCTGATCGAAGCGAGCACCAGGTTGAATGCCCGCGTGCCATGCCGGACCGCCTGGAGTGACAGAGCCCGCAACCGGAGCTTGCATCGGCACGCCGATCCGAAACAGCAAAGGAATCATCACCAGCGCGAACAGGAAGTTCATGATGATGCCGCCGGAGAAAATGAAGAAGCGCGCCGGAATGCTCTTGGATTGCAAGCCGTCGGGCGCCAGTCGATCGACCGAGTTCTCGCCGGCCATCTGCACATAGCCGCCAATCGGCAGAGCCGAAATCCGGTAGTCCGTGTCACCGCGTCGGAAGCCGAACAGCCGTGGGCCCATCCCGAGCGCAAAGACCTCGACACGCACTCCCGCAGCGCGCGCCGCAAGAAAGTGGCCGAGCTCGTGGATGAACAGCAGAAAGCCGATGCCAAAGATGGTGAGAAGAATCGGAAGCATGACTAAGCGTTCTGAGCGGCGAGGGCTTCGTTCGCCTGCTTGCGGGCCCAAGCATCCGCGGCAAGAATGTCATCCATCGTGTCGCACGCGAATCCCTCGGGAATCGAACGCATCACGGCTGCACAGAGTTCGGTGATCTCCAGGAATCGCAGCTGTCCCGAGAGAAAGGCCTCGACCGCAACTTCATCCGCGGCATTCAAGACCGCGCCCGCGACGCCACCGCGTCGAACGGCTTCAAAGCCGAGCGCGAGCGCGGGGAAGCGTTCCGGATCCGGTTCTTCCAAGGTCAGAGTCGCGAACAATTGCGGGTCAAAGCCTTGAAGCGGTGCTGGCAAGCGATCCGGATAGTGCAGCGCGTAAAGAATCGGCCCTGCCATATCCGGAGGATTGAGTTGCGCCATCATCGAGCCGTCGACGAACTCGACCATCGAATGAATCACGGATTGTCGGTGCACGAGCACACGCACCTGTTCGGCGGGGACGTGAAAAAGGTGGCAAGCCTCGATGACCTCGAGCGCCTTGTTCATCATCGTTGCCGAGTCGATCGTGATGCGCGGGCCCATGTCCCAATTCGGGTTATCAAGCGCGCGCGCGGGCGAGACGGCCGCAAGTTCGTGCAAGGGTAGATCGCGCAATGCGCCGCCTGAAGCCGTCAGGTAGAGCCTTCTGACCGCGGTTGGATCCGCGCCAGCGAGGCACTGGTGGATCGCGGCGTGTTCGGAATCAACCGGAAGGATCGCAGCGCCTGTCGCGCGCGCGAGGCGGGTCAGGAGTTCGCCGGCCAGAACCAGGGATTCCTTGTTCGCAAGCGCGAGGTCGCGCCCAGCGGCCAGCACAGCCTCGCTGAAAGGAAGCCCGGCGGCACCCACGACCGCGTTGAGGCAGATCTCGTAATCTCCTCCGCGCAAATAAGCGAGCAGCTCTTCGCATTGCTCGGGATCCGAGCTGAGGAAAGTCCGTGCCCCCGGACAGCCCTCGGCGAGTTCGCCCAGCTCGTCCGCACGTTCGTGGGCCGACAGGCCGACAACCTGCAGCGGTGACTCGGCCTGGACCAGGATCCGGAGAGTTTGGATCCCGACCGTTCCGGTGGCTCCGAGAATGACGACGCGGCGAGTGGCAGACATGCCCTTCTCCAAGATAGGCCAGCGCAGGCAAGCGGAAAAGGCGCGCGCCGGTCTAGAATGCTCGACATGGCTGATTCTGCCTCCTCTAAGGGCCAAGTTCCTGGTGGTCTGACCTACCGTGATGCCGGTGTCGATATCGACGCGGCTGAATCGGCACTGTCCGGCGCCAAGGCGGCAATCCGCAAAACTTTCGGGCCTCGCGTGCTCGCCGATGTGGGCTCATTTGGCGGTTTGTACCGTGCTGACGGCCTCGGCGAGCAACCTGTGTTGGTAGGAACGGCCGATGGCGTCGGCACCAAAATCCGCATTGCCGCCTCGATTGGGCGCTTCGATACGGTCGGACGCTGCTTGGTGCAACACTGCATCAACGATGCGCTGGTCCAAGGCGCGGAACCTTTGTTTTTCTTGGATTACATCGGGGTCGGCAAGCTCGATCCGGCGATGGTCAGTGAGGCGATCCAAGGAGTCGCTCGCGCTTGCTCCGATCATGGCCTGGCTTTGCTCGGCGGCGAGACCGCCGAAATGCCGGGCGTTTACCCCGAGGGCGAGTTTGATTTGGTCGGCACCCTGGTCGGGGTGGTCGAGCGCGAGCACCTGTTGGACGGTTCGCGCGTGCGCACCGGCGACGTGCTGATTGGGCTGCCGTCCGAAGGTCTGCATACCAATGGCTATTCGCTCGCCCGACGCATCGTCGAGGAGCGTTTTGGGATCTCGGATTACAACCAGCCGTTCCCTGGCGCCGAGGGTGCCTCCTGCGCGGATGTGCTGCTGCAAAGCCATGTCTGTTACCTCGAAGCTGCGCGGCCTTTGCTGCGCGACTCGGCCTTGCACGCGATGGCTCACATCACCGGCGGGGGAGTTCCCGATAACCTGCCTCGAGTGCTCGGGGGCAAGGGTGCGCGTGTCGATCGCAGCGTCGTGCCCAAGCAGAATGTGTTTGAGCAGCTGGTCGCTGCGGGCGGAGTGGCCATCGACGAAGCCTGGCGCGCGTTCAACATGGGCGTCGGTTTCATCTTTGTGGTCGACGCCGCGGCCGCACCGGACATCGAACAGCGATTGCGTGCCGATGGCCAGGCTCCCTTTGTGCTTGGCACGGTGATTGAAGAGTCTGGGGTGTGCTGGGCTGGCTAGGACTGCTACCCGTCTGCTGGAGCGCCCTCGGAGGACCGCTTCAGGAGCCGGAAAACCCCCATCTGATCGCTCTCGAGACGCTGCTCGACGCCGAGCAGAGTGAGGATCGTGCTTGGCGTGTTTCCGTCTGGGAACATTTGACGCAGCTTGAGCAGGCGCAGAGCCCCTTGGTGCTCCGCGGTTGGCAAGCCTTGGCGGCATTGGGCACCGATCCGGACTTGGCGAACCTCTTCCTGTACCAACGCAGGCACTTGCTGCCGCGGATCGAAGTCGATCCAGGCGCAGGGCCTGAACTCACGCTGGAACACTGTCTCGCGGCCTGGGGCGATGGCGAGCTCGCCGAAACGCGAGCCCGCCTGGAAAAGGCGCTCGAACGATTCCCCGCCGACACCCGCCTCCAGGAAAACCTCCTTTGGCTCGACATGCGCTCACCAGAGCCCGTGCAATTGGATGGCAGCGCTCGTCACCTCGCGCTTGCCGTACTCGCCGCCCGCCGCTCGCGCGGCTAAGCTGAAACCTGTCGTCATGAACCGCATCCTTCCTCTCTTGACCGCTCTCCTTCTCGCTGGCCCGGCTCTGAGCCAGGTTCCCGAGATGAAGTCCTCTGATGCCAAGAAGCTCCTGAAGGGCGTTGGCAACTGGGTGCTCGCTGACTTTGACGAAGACCCAGCCGAAAAGCTCGACGCGCGCGATGAAGTGCAGAAAGCACTCGACGGTCTGGCCAAGAAGTACCCGGGTCCCGAGGTCTTCCGTTACCTCGATGCATGGGGCGAAGCGCTTGCGCAGCGCGCAGGCAAATACCCGAAGGCGAAGGGCGGCAAGCTTGCCTCGGATGACACGCCGTGGGGGCGCACGCTGAGTTACTGGGTGCCGAACAACTACAAGCCGAAAGACGGCGGCGCACCACTTGTGCTTTGGTTCCGCAATAGCGACCTTTCGGAAGATGACATCGCAGCGATCCCGGCGAATTTGCAGGCCGACTACGTGGTGGCTCCGGTCGTGGTGCCATCCGCCGAAGGAGATGAACTGCTCACCGCAGCGCGCTTGTCCTTCTTCATCGACTTCATCTGGCTGAGCAAGCAACTGCGCATTGATCGCAACCGCGTTTATGTGCTGGCAGATAGTGATCACGCAGCAATTGCGGCCAAGCTCTGCGCCTTGGCGCCGCACGCGGTTGCGGGCTTGTCGATCGTCGGAGAAGAAGGCGATCTACCCGCCGAGAACATGGCCATGGTCGCGATGAACAAGTCGGACAGTCTCGATGATGCCTGGGCTTGGCTAACCGAGGCCCCGGTGCGCAATCCTTACCCGACGGAGTTCAGCGCAGAACTCATGAATCTGCAGTTCGGCCGGGTGCATTGGGTGCACGCGCGCAAGTTCGATCCTTCGCTCGATGGGTCGGTTGCCAAGATCAGCGTGAAGGCAGATCGTGCGAGCAATACGATTACGATTGATGCTGAGAACGTCTACCAAGTCGATCTCTATCTGAATGACCAAATCGTCGACCTCGCCAAGCCGATCAAGATCATCCGGAATGGCCAAGAGATTGAAGTCTCGACCAACGCTGGATTCATGATCGTGCTCGAGAACTACCGCACGACGCTGTTTGACACCGGCACGATTTACCCGGCGAAGTACAGCGGCATCGACATCCCGCCCAAGGAGTAGGCGCGCTTTGCGCGCCCGCGGCTCATGATCTTGTTCGCTGCGGCGCTGTCAGGGTTTGCTGTCCTGACACTCGAGATCCTTGGCGTCCATTGGCTGGCGCCCTGGTTTGGCACGTCTGCGCTGGTCTGGAGTAATCAGATCGGTGTGGTGCTCTTGGCCATGGCGGTCGGTGGCTGGTACGGAGGTCGCTCAGCCAAGCGCGCTGAAGCACCGCTACGCATTGCCGGTGCGGCGCTTTTCATCAGTGGTGTCTTGGTTGCGCTCAGTATTCCGGCTCTGCCTCTGCTCGCGTCCTGGTTGCTTCCTACCGAGCTTGGTTTGGACGAGGCCGCTCGGCTCTTCCTCGGCGGATCTCTCGGAGCGGCGCTGCTGTTGTTTGCGCCGCCCGTTTTCTTGATGTCGATGGTCGCACCCCTGCTCGTCGAAGCGCGCGTTCGAGCGCTGAGTCAGGCGAGCGGCGCGGCGCAAGGGCAAGCCGGACAAGCGGCGGGGGCGATTGGTGCGGCCGGAACGATCGGCTCTCTGCTCGGTGTCTTTGCGTCGAGTTTGGTCGCCATCCCGCTGCTCGGCACGCGTCCCACCTTGATGGCCACGGCGGTGTTGCTGGCGGCAATGGGCCTCATTCTGCTGCGCGGAAGCCTGGGCCGAGCTGCCTGGGTCGGGTCGAGCCTCGTGCTGCTTGGTCTGATCCCCGCAGCCTTTGAGGACCCGGCACGACGTGCCCACCTTCCGGCAGGCGCGGAGGTGCTTGCGGTCACCGAAACATCCTTGCAGCACCTGCGCGTGCTTGAGTTCCCCGATGGGCAACGCTGGCTGCAGATGAACGAGGGTCTGGATTCTTACCAGTCACTCTGGTTCCGGGATGGCCGCCGCTATCCGGGCGGCTACTACGATCTGTTTTCGCTCGCCCCTCAGTACTGCCAAGCGTCCGCTCAGCAGGAGGCTTCGGTTTGGATCCTCGGGCTCGCGGCTGGAACAGCGATGGGGCCGCTTGAGGCTGGCTTCGGTGAGGTGCCGTGGAAGGCCACAGGCATCGAAATTGACGCCGGGTTGGTGGATCTCTGCCGAGAGTGGATGCCGCTCCCTAGGGCCTGGGAAACGCGTTTGAAGCGGATCTCCGGGGGTGACGCGCGCGCATGGCTGCGCGCCGCGCCGAACGATCTGGATTGTGTGCTTCTTGACGCGTACACCAATCAGTTTGAGATCCCTTTGCACCTCGCGACCGAAGAGTTTTTTGCCGAGGTGCACGGTCGGCTGCGTGACGGTGGAGTTCTCGCCGTCAACTTAGGCAGCAGTGAGTCCAGTGGTGACGGCCCAGGCTTTGTCGACGCGGTACGCGCAGCCGTGGGTAGCGCTTTTGGCGATGCGGTGCGCGTGCATCAAGTCGCACGCAGCCGCAACTTCGTGTTGTTTGCGCGGAAAGCCATGCCCTTGCCGGCCGCGCAGGACTTGCAGCCCGGTTTTCTTGCGAGCGCCCCGGCGACTCTCGGTGGGGCGCTCCTTCCCGGGCAGACCCAGGAAGGGCTCCCCACTAGCCAAACGGTGCGCTTGACCGATCAGCGCAATCCATTGGCTTTAGAACAGGCGCGCGTCTGGTGGAACGGAATCGAATGAGTTCGGGCTACCCTGCACAGCAGCCAGTGAGCGCTCAAACGGTCTTGGATGGCTACGCCCGCATGCAAGCCGGGGAGCTCGACCGGCGCGAGCCAGCGTCGATCAACTTGCTGCTGCAAGCCGGGGCGCGCACCGAAGCGCAGGATGCATTGCAAGCAAGGTTGGATGCGCATCCGGGCGACGCATACGCGCAAGCAGTTCTAGTGGAACTTGCATGCTGGGATCCAAGCACGCACACGGCTGGCGGGTTTGCGGCCCAGGAATGGCTGATTGCTCACGCCGATCCTGCGTTGACCGGATATGTGCAAGCGCGTGCCGACTTTTTGAGCGAACGCGCAGAGCACGCGGGTGACCTATTCGGGGCGGCTCGGATTGCTCAACTTTCCCCGCTGGTCGCACTGCTGCTTGCCGGCGGCTTGCTTTGGCTTGCCTTGCGCATGCTTGCGCGAATCTCTGCGGTGCGTCCATAGGCCGGGGGCGCCGCCCCGTTCGGCCGATCAAAAGACAACGGGCGCCTGGCCGAAGCCAGACGCCCGAAGCTCAGACCGAGAACGGTCTAGAGAATGTCCAGGATACCAGAGGCTTGGTTGGTCAACGTCGTGACCGCCGAGCGGTAGTTTAGGTCGACCGAGAACAGCGAGTTCCAGGGCAACATGTATGCCTCGGAGATCGCACCCAATGCGATGGCAGCGAATGCTCGTGCCAACGGAGTGAGGTTGTCGTTGTTCATGGTCTCGATCAGCGGTTCCACCGAGCTCTTATCGCCGATGAAGCCAATCGCAGTTGCCGCGGCAGAAAGCACAGCCAAGCTAGGCTTGCGGCCATCCGTCGGGTTAATCAGCTCGATCAAGACAGTCGAAACTTCCTTGTCCTTCATCAGGCCAAGAGCGATCGAAGCTTGCTTGAGCAAGTCAGGCTTGCGCACGTTGTCCTTGACGATCTGAATCAGGTCGTCTTTGTACTCACGGGCGCCGATCATGCCGAGGCCGAGACAGGCGTAGCCCTGGAAGGACTCGTCACGGCTCTTGTCGATCGATGCACGCAGGGACTCCTTGGCAGTCTCGGCCTTCATCAGTCCCAGGCTGACCGCGTATGCACCACGGCGCTGCTGGTTGCCTTCCTTCTCGAACTTGTCGAGAACTGCGCGTTCAACCGTTGCCGGCATCGAAGCGCCGTCTTTGGTCACGTGGAAAGCCATGACACCGAGAGAAAGGCCGCCCCAAGCATCTAGACCACTCTTGCCTTTGCGCATGACGTCCATCAAGAACTTGACGGCTTCTTCGCGCATCGGCGAATCAGGAGCAACGCGTGCGCCCAGGTAAGCCATCGAGATCAGCGAGAATTTTTGTGCCTGCTTATCCTTGACCTTGTCGAAGACCGATTCGATTGCTTTGAAGCAATCATCAGCCGGGAACTCAGGCGAAGAGTTGGCCAACATGCCGAGCGAATAAACGGTCGACTGGATCACTTCGTTCTTCGAGTTGCGGCCGGTGGCCAACTTCTCGAACGAGTCGATCGCGCGTTGGAACAGTGGGTTGCCTGGGTTGTCTTTGGCAACGGCTTGCATGATCTTTGCGATTGCGTTCGGGCAATGCGCGCGGACCAGCGTGTCGTTGTCGCCGTCTTCCAGGTAGCTCAGCAGACGCTCCACCGGGACGCTCGGATCCTGGTAAGGAACCACGCCCATGGCGATCACGCTTGCGGCACGTAAGTCTTTGAAGCTCGAAGCGTCATTGATCAGGATGGTCCAGAGCTTCTCGCCGATTTCCTGTTGCAGCTTCTCGTCTTCGGTCTTGTTACCCAACAAGCCCATGCCGTAAATCGCAAAGGCACGAGTGCGGTCAGGCACGCCGTTCGGCTTGCCACAGAGGCGACGACCTTCGGTCGTGTCTTCTGCGAGCGCAACCAGAATCGAGAAGGCATCCGGGCTTTGCAGCACGCCATAAGCGAGTGCAGCCGTTTCCGCGATCTCTTGGTCGCCAGCGCTCAAGTGACTCTTGAATACATCCATCACGGATGGATCCAGTTGGATCTTGGCGAGTGCCATCATTCCGCCACCGGCGATATCGCGGTCGTCTTCTTTCTCGACGAGCGCGCGCAGTGCGGGAAGAATCGTGCCCTGAATCTGGGCCGGAGTCGGAGCGAAGGTGCTGGTGACAGCAGCGCCGCCCGAAAGGCCTTGCAGCAGGTCGCCTTCACCGGTGCTGACCGCGCCGGATTGGATCTTTGCCTTGAGGTTCAGGTAGGGACCTTTGTTGAACTCCCACCAAAACTCCCAGCGCGTCAAGTCGACGAGATCGGTCGCTGGCTGCGTCACGGCCTGCTGAGCAGGAGGTGGTGGTGCAGTTGGAGCAGCCGGGGTCGACGGCGTCGACGGAGTCGACGGAGTGGCCGGGGTAGCAGGGGTTGAGGGAGTAGTAGGCGTGGTGGGCGTTGCGGGCGTCGCGGGGGTAGCAGGAGCACCAGCGCCAGGTGGCACAGTGTCTCCAGGACCCCGATACGTACCGCCGTGCGCCGAGAGCTCAGACGAGAGCGCCGCGCCGACAAAAAGCGTGATTGGAATCAGCCAACGTTTCATGGACATTCTCCGGATGGAGGGACCTTAGGTCCTGTGCAAACAGTGTACCAAGGGCCCCGGCCGTGCAAAATCGCGGGGAAGTTCCGCCAGGGTAACATCGTTTGAATGGATCTGATCTTGATCCGGCATGGCCAGGTCGAAGCGAGCCAGCGCGGTCTCTTCTACGGAGGGGCTGAAGTCGAGCTCAGCGAGCTTGGCAAGCAGCAGGCACACGCAGCGGCGGCTTTTGTCTCCGAGCAGCCAAGCAAGGCAATCTGGGCGAGTCCGCTGCGGCGGGCCCAGTTTGGTGCCTTCTGCGTGCTCGAAGCACTCGGAATGCAGGGATGGGCACCCAAACACGGGATCGTCAGCGTGCCGGAGCTCCGCGAGATTGATCGTGGCCGCTGGCTGGGTCGCTCCAAAAGCGAAGTCCTAGGGGAGTTTCCCGGTGACTGGGAGGCGCATCAAGCGGATCTCAGAGGCTGGCGCGGCCACCAAGGAGAGTCGCTGGGAGACCTGGAGACTCGAGTGGCAGCATTCTGGGAGCGCATCCGGAGCGAATCTGGTCGGCACGTGGTGGTTTCCCATCTCTTCGTCACGCGCTGCTTACTGGGCCTCGCGCAGGGATCGCAGCCGGAAGAATGGAGTGAATGGGAAATTCCCACCGGTTCGGTGAGCTGCCTTCGGCGCAGCGATGGCCGCTGGGAGCGGCTCTTTGTTGGGCATGAACCCGGCGAAGCCGAGTTATCCCAAGCTTTTCCACAGTGTTTTCCACACAGCAATCCACAAAGCGGGAATTAGGCCGGAAAAGCGGCCGAAATGGGCCTGTTTGAGCACGGACGCGCGGGATGGATTCAGCCTCTGAAAGACCACTCTCCTCCCGTTCGCACCCCCGAGTTCTACATAATATTCATTATCAGACAATCAGGGGGCGACGAAGCTGCCCCCGACGGACTCCTTTGCGGAGGCGGATTCGCGCGCTGCTCCGGGCTCTCCTCAGTCGCGCTTAGGACTCGGCGTCGCTCTGTTCGGCTTGCGGCTGGCCGCTTGCGTCCGGTTGTGCCGGTGGAATCGTTTCCCTTGGCACCAGTGCCGCCGCTTCAAATCGTCCTTCGCGCCAAACACCGAGCACGAGATCTCCGACGCGCAGACACGCTGCGACTTCACTCGGTAGACCAGTGACCGGAGCCGATTCGCCGCCCTCCGCCAAGACCGTCGGCGGGTTGACTTCGTGAAGCACTTGGCGGTTGCGCCAATCGGCTCCGGCCTCGCGCATCACGCGATTAGCTTCGACGATGGCGGGCAGACGCGGATCTTCGGCGCGGGCCCAATCGCTCAAGGCGTCGTTCAATGCTGCGTCTTGTTCTTGGGTCGCCCAACTCAGGAAACCAAGCAAGCCCGCGCGACGGGTCTGGAAACTCGCCGCATCTTCGGCCGCCATCAAGTACGGCAAGACTTGCACGGGGCTGAGTTCTTGGGCATCTAGCGTCTTGCCGGCTGCCGCCTGCGCATGCTTGGCAAAGTCCCGCAACACCGCTTCGATTTGTGGCTCGGGAGCACCATTTGGCTCGGCATGTTGCTCCCAGAGATAGGTCTCGATCCACGCGTCCAAGCCGGCCACTTGCTCGGGCCCGACCGGAATCGTGTCACGCAATTGGTCGGGTAGCACCTCTTCGCTGGTTCCCGGCTCAAGTCCGAGCGCTTCTTCGAGTTTGCGGAACGCTTGTTCGACGCTTAGCCCTTGCGCACGGGCCAAGTCGTAGACATCCAGGGCTTCGGCGGCTTCGCTCGCCTTTGCAGCGGCCTCGTCGACCAGCTGCTGCACCCCGGGGCCCTCTTCGGAAGGTGCTTGGCTCGCTAAGGCGGGAAGGATGCGCCGCAAGCTTTCTAGGTCGGCCACCGTTTCAAATGCCAGCCGATCCAGGGTGCCGGTCAAGCCGTGTTGATTCAAGGAATCCTGGATTCGGTCCCAGTCCCATCCCGGTGCATCTTGAAGTACCTCGTCCAGTTCGGCCAGGAGTTCGGCCGTCGACTCGGTGGATTCGAGTTCCGCGCCTTCACCGCTCGGGATCGCGGCAAACAGGGCGTCACATTCCCGTTGAGACAAACGTGCTCGCGGCTGGTGATGACGGGCGAGGGCGAGGTCCGATTCAACTGCTTCGACCAAGCCGGGCGCATGCGCAAGCCGCATGCCGGGCAAAGGCAAGTGGACCTCGTCGTCGGCGAGCACCAGGCGCCCGACAAACAGTAGGTCGCCATCTTCCCCCGGCCCCCCCGCCAGAATGTCGGCAGGCAAATGCGCCATGCGGCCGCTCCACAAGTCGAGCACGTCAAGGAACTCGCGCCCTTCGGAGCGCCGGGAACCGGCAACCTTGAAGATCCCCAGGAAGTTGTCGAGCAAGCGTGCCCAGGCACTGTCGGCAACGATCTCACTTGGTGACCAGGCCAGCATGGGCGAAGTGCCAAGTGCCTCAGAATCCCTTTCCAGCAAGAACCACTCGCGGAACCGGGAAAGAGCCTGTGCATGGCTGAGTGCTGCGGGGTCACTTTCCAGCTCCCCCATCCACTCGGCCTCGAGCCTCGGGTCAGCATGGACCCGATCTTCGAGCCCGGTCATCAGTTCAAGGATGTCGGCGATGAGCGAGGAACGCAGCATGGTCGCGTGATTAGAATCGATGCGATGCAGCTCAACGAACTGCTTTGGGTCGACTGGATTGGCCTCACGCTCGCCGCCTACGGTTTGGTCGCAGGGGCCGTGCGTGGCCTGACCCAACAGTTTAGCCGTTTGCTCGTGTGGGGATTCGCTGTCCTTGCCGCGGGGGTTGCCGGCGGCGCAAGCGAATGGTTGGCCGAGCGCATTGCCAGCGAGGATGCTCGCGCTTTGGCGAGCTGGGAGGCCTGGCTGCAGCTCGCTCTCATTCTCGCAGCTGTGCCTGCCTTGGGAGCTTTGCGTCGCTTGGTGCTTGGGCGCGGCACGGGTTCGAAGACCCTGGCGGATACCTTGCTGGGAGCGATCTCCGGCCTGATCTTTGCCGCGCTCGTTTGGATGCTGGTTTGGGGCACCGCCCTGCAAACACAAGAGAACGCGGCCAACGAACTCGCTGATGCGAAGAGTGCTGGTTGGGCGCGCGTGCTTAGCCGAGGTCCGGCGTCGCTTCCGGATGGACTGCGTTCGCCGCTGTTGGAGTTCCCTCTTCCAAAACCGGATTCGGAAGATGAAGCTGTAGTCGGCGCACTTGAGTCGATTCGTGTGGATCGCTCGGTAGTTCGTTCACCCATCCGCTAAGTGCGACCAGCAGGTCCGTGGGTGCCTCTTCCAGCGGGCTCGCAGCAAGATGCAACTCGATGTTTGCTTCATCGAGTTTCCAGTTGTATTGCAGACGATCGGAGTTGCCCGCAATGGCTTCTACCCAGAGCGCGGCTGCAACCGCGACTCCGCCGCCGATGGGCGGACTTGCTTGCGATTCCTCGAGCGTTGATTCTCGCAAGGCTGCGAGCAGAAGCCGCTGTGGCCAGTCTTCGCTCAATGCGAGTTCCGGAGTCAATCCCTTCGATTGATTCCAGAGTTGATGCAGTGACTTGGTGAGACCGGTCAGTGCTTGCACGCTTGTGTGCAAGCGTTGCTTATCTTGTTCCGATTCAAGGCCGCAGGACGCCAACAGTGTCAACATCTGCACTTTGCCATTGAGTGCATGCAAGTGCGAGCGGTGCGCCCGATCTGCGATCGCGCAAAGCAGAGCAGTCGGGAGGTTCT